>JANYEF010000539.1 GCA_025363325.1 Nitrospira sp.
CTTGTTATAGGACAGACCCTCTTTTTCAAGATCCACCTTCCCCTGCAGCACCGCCGGCAAATTCAAAATGCCGATGATCTTCCAAATAGCCCGTTCCTGCGATTTAAAGATGCGTCCGTTTTCAAGCAGGACGTCTACTTTGCCGTTCAGCGTAGGATACAGCCCGTGCGGATTCTTCCCATGCCAGCGGATCGTCCCCGTCACGCGAGCTTCCCCCGTAGCCGTTCCCGCTTTCGGGCCTAAAAATTTCAACACATCTTCCACGAGCAGGCCCGTCGCCCGAACCGAGAGCTCAGCCTCGGCTGGCTCCTTGCGCGGCAGTTGCACCACAATACGTCCGGCCACTTCCCCACTGGGTGATTGGCCTGATACACGATCCACATCGAGTACGCCGTCTTGAATCATGATGCGGGCTGAAAGGCTTCCAAATTTGAGATGTTTGTAGTGGCCGCGCGCGATGGACGCGGTTGTATTGACCTTGCTGGTGGCAGCGAGCGTTTCCAGAAAATCTCGAATGGGTGACCGCTCGACTTTCGGGATGAGAAGATCGAGATCCATCTGATTGGACTCGATCTTGGCAGTAATCGTGGGTTTCGTCGTCCAGTTGCGGATCGTCGCTTCCAGTGCCATGTCGCTGTCAAGCAGGCGAAACGATAACCGCTTGATGTCCGCCCCGTTCTTCACGAAGTGGACCCGCAGATACAAATCCTGGATGGGTCCCTCGGCCCTCTTGGCGTTCATCAGACCGTTGGTCAACGCAAGCCACCCGGTGGTCCTCCAGGCTTTCCAATCGGGGCCCTTCCCTTTCATATCGAGCGACAATTCGACATTCCCTGCCTCAAACCCTCCCTTCGCAATCCATTCCGGCACGCGGGACAATGACAGCGTGCCGGTCGAAAGCGCCGCATCGATGGAGAATTGTTCACCCAGTTGAATTTTGCCTTTAACCGGCAGTCGGATCGGCGGCACGATCAACTCAAGCCGATCGAGCAAGACCCCGGAGCCCTGTGGAATCATGCCCTCGAATTCCACGGTTGCCTGGGCGCCAGTCGGTTTTTCGACTAGACCAGGAAGCGTCACTTTCGATTCGGTCAGGACGACCTCACCCCGTATGTGCGGAGACAGAGTCGGCCCAGTCAACACCACGGCGCCGTTGACCAACCCATCGAGCACCCCGGCTGGAATGGCTTTCGAGGGCAGCAACCTGGCCATATGGTCCGCATCGCCCTTGACCCGAATCAGCAAATCCTGAAAGGTGCTGCCACTGCCCCCCGTGATGCCTCCGCTGACCTGCACGTCCAAATCGCCAAAATGTCCCGTCACCTGATCGAACTGAGTCCCGCCATCCGACAACACGAATCGGCCCTGCAGTGCCGTCAGCCGCTCGGGCAACGACGGATTGGTCAGACTGACATGCTGCAGGGTAATCTCTCCTCCGGCAAACGTGACACCACCCGGCTGATTGAGCGGACCGACCAAACGAAACGTGGGAGCGGCATTACCTTCGACATCATGCGAGGCGGCCAATACGCGTGATAGCTGCTCTGACTTGACGGTCTTCGAGAGAAACTGCACCAGGTCTGCAGCGGACATCGCCCCGGTAATGTCCATCTCAAGCCAGGGCCCCTCATCCAAAAATGAGACAAGCGCCTTGCTGTCATTCATTTGGATCGTGCCATAGAGTCCGCTTAGATTCGACACCCTGAGACGACCGGCTTCGACCGACACCACCGCAGCCAAATCCTTGGCTGGGACATGACTGCCTCCGATCAGGGCATGCCCCTGTTTCACACGAAACTCCCCCGTCAACGACAGCTGTGGTCCCGCCGCCGCCGACCCCGTGACGGTCGCCGAGACAATCTCCATCATCCCGTCGATCTCCCGCTCCTGAATGATTGCCGGCAGCCGCGGATGCACCCACTGGGCCGGCAGGGTCGTGAGCAACTGGCTCAATTGAATCGGGGGTACCGCAAAGGTCAACGCAAACGTGGGCTGAGGCGTCAGCAAACCGGAGAGGCTCGCTTGACCTGCGAGCCTCATCTGTTCGAGATTCGCGGACAGATCGGACAACACCACATCATAGCCCGCGACACCAGGCACAGCCCGAACGTGACTGTGCACATTGACGACGCCCTGCAACTGCTCCGGAACCGGGCGGGGCCCGAAGAAGTCCGCCACCTCCCGAAGATTCAGATTGGCCGCTTCGAATGTGCCGTCGAATTGGAGGGTACTCTGCGAAGCAGAGGATTCGCCGATCGCCAGCGTCTGCCGCTGAGCGGCGCTGATCGTCCCGGCCAGAGAAATGGCAGACAGGCCTTTGCCGCCTGCATGACCGGCAGAGACGTGCAGCTCCGCCTGTCCCCGCTCCGCTCTGATGACCAGCGCCGCCTCCACCGACTCCAACGTCATCGTTCGAGTCCCGTCAGGGCGTGCGTCGTCGATGATAATCAACTTCCCATTCACCAGCGTTGCTTCACGGATTCGGAAAATCTGGCTGATCGTCTGCATGGCATCCTGGTCGGCTGTCCCCCCTTGGACGACTTGATCAAGGAGATTCCAGTGCCCACTCCGATTGCGCCGAAGCGTTAAGGTCGGTTCTTCAATGAGTAGCCGCTTCCCCACCACCTGTTTGCGCAACAGCGGGAAAAGCCGCAAGACCAAATCCAGCTTCTTGGCCGATAACACGATGTCATCGGAATTCCGATCGTGAATCGCAACCTGTGTTAGTTCCAATCGAATGCGGGGGAAGAGGACCAGCTTGATGCGATGGACGTCAATCTTGCGTCCGATACTCTGCTCCAGCTGCTGGAGGAAAAAATCTTTGAGATAATCGTCGCCCGTCAGGTAGGGCGAGAAAATGAGAAACGCGCCGCCGCCAATTAGCAGAATGGCAATAAGGGCGACCACAACGCGAATTCGGACCACTCCTGCTCCCTGGATCGATTATGCTGGTGGGTATACCGCATCGTTACCACGAGTTTCTCATCTTACTGAATCACCTGCATGAAATCTACTAAGTCTGTGGCTTGACAGGGAATTACCCGCTTCTTCCGTTCAACAGTCGCAGGAAAAATGGAACGTCCCATACGAGCGACGGGCATGACAAGCGGGACTGGCAGGATGCTCAAACTGGTTTGTTTTGTTTATTTGGTTCAAGCAAACAAACCAAATAACGGTCTTCTTCCGCTGGCAAACTTTTTCAGTGTCTTGCCAAAGGCACGAGAGGACCAGGGACAGTTTTCGTCAGATCGATCACAAGTTCGTCAGTGGTATTGGCCAGCAACGTGTCCCAGAGGCTGTTCCGCTGGGTTACGGTTGCTTCAGCTGGATAGAAGTACAAGTAAAATCCTTTGGCGGCCGTCGGTCGCATGGGATAGCGCCGATCGTAGATCATTCCATAGGTCGGAATTCCATAGACCACCTGCCAATTCCCCAAAATGAAATGCAACTCCGTATCATGGAGATAGACACCGCCCGTGGTGATGATGCGCTTGACGGACGTTTGCGGTTGGCTGAGATAAAATGTCACGCGTTCGTCCGGTTGGGCCAAGACAAAGGCCTCTGCGATCTGCTGAGACAAGAGGGCAAGCTCCTCAGGACGAAACGCCGGCATCAGCGGCGCCTCGCCCTGCAGCCATTTCTGTAACCATACCTGATGTTCTTTGACCGAGATGCCGCCGAGGATACGAGCCACATCCTCGGCACGCATCGTCTTCGGATGCGCATGCGCGCTGGGAGGCCACTCCGGAAGGACGGCATCATCCACCTCCAGCCGAACATAGTTCACTGGATCTTCATAGACCGAACGATACGGCACCATGGGAATGGCGCAGCCTGCAAGCAGCAGAATACAGCACAGTAGTGAACAGTGATGGGTGATGAGTGATCGGTAACCCTTCGGAACTGACATCGTCCCTGACGCCTCATCACTTTTCACACATCACCCATCACAGCTTTCATTAGTCGGTGATCGTGACGGTCATCTCGATTCGTTCGAGGGGATTGTCCTGGCCGTCCCGTTTCATGCCGACCACCTTGTCCGCCACGTCCATCCCGCTGACCACTTCACCAAATACCGTGTACTTCCAATCGAGAGAATTCGCGTCCGCGACACAGATGAAAAACTGCGAGCCGGCGCTGTCCGGGTCGTTCGAGCGCGCCATGGACAGTACCCCGCGCTTGTGCGGCTTGCTATTGAACTCGGCCTTGACCTGGTGCCCCGGTCCACCCATGCCATGTGACTTACGATCCGGATTCTTGCTGTTGGGATCGCCGCCCTGAATCATAAAGCCGGGAATGACTCGATGAAAGCTCGTACCGTTATAGAAGCCCTCTTGGGCCAACTTTGTGAAGTTCTTCACATGCCCTGGCGCCACATCGTGAAAAAACCTCAGGACAATCTCGCCCAGCTGGGCTCCTTTGCTGCTGACAGTAATGGTGGCTCGCGTGTTCTCTGTCGGCTCTGACATCGTCCTCTCTCCTTATCTTGGTTAGCGAAAACGGAAGGGTGACGGGGCCGCCCCTCCCTCAAGACCCTGATTAATGGGATTCCACGTTCGTCCGTCGTCGTCGCTTCGAAATGCCCCGTCGCTCGTACCCGCGTACAGCAATCCGGCACCGGACTCGATCAAGACTTGGATGGCCATACTCGCCAATCCCTTATTGAGCGGCATCCACTGACGCCCCTTGTCGGTCGTTTTGAAAATGCCGTGCCCCGTCGCCACAAAGAGCCCACGGCTATTGAACAGGATCCCACGGATCGAGTCGTTCGGCAACGCTCGGCTGATGGGCTGCCAGGTGACGCCTGCGTCGGCACTGCGAAAGACTCCACCGTCGAACGTGCCGGCATAGATGTCACCCTCGGGATCGATCGTCAACACGCGAATAAAGTTCTCCGTCATACCTTCATGATCTTTGAGCCCATGTTGCTGGCGCACCCAGCCGGTCGAACGAGCCTTCAATCGCACGACGCCTTTCCCTGAGGTTCCGGCAAACAGCGTACCGTCGGAGGAGAGGGCCAACGCATGGACCAGGATGTCGTCGAGACCGGTGGTGACCACCGACCAACGATCGGCAATGGAAAGTCGATAGACTCCATCAGCCGTTCCTGCATACACCCCCTCATTCACTGCAAGAAGGGCTTTGATTTCTAGGCGCTTGAGCCCGCTGTTGATCGCCTGCCAACTCTTCCCTCGATCACGCGAACGAAAGACCCCGCCACGAAAGGTTCCAGCATAGATCGCGCCGTCTTTCCCCGTGGTAAGGGTCAGGATAAAAGGGTCGGTGACTCCCTGATCAGATTTCGTCCAGTTGACGCCGCGATCTTCGCTACGAAAGAGCCCAAGGCCAAACGAACCGGCATAGACTAGGTCGTTCCCGACAGACGTGAGCGCCTGAATACTCGCGGCCTGCTGACCGGAAGGGTCGTATTGCGGCTGGCTTTCCACATGGCCAGGGGCTTGCTGCGGAGATGGCGGGACCGGCGAGGGTGCCTGAGTCGCAGCCCCCAGTATCCCCCCTGCACTCCAAATACCCAGCACACACGTTGCTACAAGTACAATCCGCGCCCAAATCTTCATCTACCCCGCTACCCCCTTGCCCCCTACCCCGATCCCTTTACCCCTTATCCCCTTACCGCGGCTATCGGACCCGCTGCCCGGCCGGTCCTATCGGTAGATCCGGATCCAGCGGCAAGCTCACTTCAGTCGAGCCTCTCCGTCCAAAGATCCTTGCGCCAATAATTCCGATCTCATACAACACGATCAAGGGCCCGGCCATTAAAAGCATGGTAAAGAGGGTCGCATCGGGCGTGACGACGGCCGACAGGATCAACGCGGCGATGATCGCGTGTTTCCTATACTTCGCTAGATCCTGGGCCGAGACCACGCCGACCCGTGCCAGGATGGTGAGCACCAGCGGTAATTCGAATGCGCAGCCGAATATCAGCAGGAATTTGACGTTGAAATCGATGTAGGTGCCGACGCTCAATTGCGGGGTGACGTCGTGATCCATACCGAAACTGACGAAGAAATCGATGACCAGCGGGAGAATCACGAGATTGCAAAAGATCAAACCGAAGGCAAAGAGCGCTCCCGCCAGCGCAAACAGCGGAATGCCCCAGCGCTGCTCCTTGGGAAGCAGCGCTGGTTCAATAAGCTTCCAACACTGATAAAAGATGACCGGCAGACTCGCCAGGATCGCCGCCAGAAACGATACTTTGATCGAAGCGAATAAGGCTTCCGTCGGTCCGTAGAACACCAGCGGGTTGGGAAACGGACGATTCAACCAGGCGACCATCTCGCCGGAAAAGGCAAAGGACACCATCAGGGCCACCAGTATCGTGGCCCCGATGATGATCAAACGCTTCTTGACGGTACGGATATGTGCGGCAAGGGGATTGAGAATCTGTGCCATGACTCCGGTCCCGGTTGCTGGTCGACCCAAGC
>JANYEF010000540.1 GCA_025363325.1 Nitrospira sp.
GCTGGGATAACGCCGTAGCCGATCCTTTTTTTAGCAGCTTGAAGAAGGAGCGGATCAAGACGCGTATCTACACGACTCGTCAGATCGCCAAGACCAAGATATCGGATGACATCGACATGTTCTATAATCGCACCCGTCGCCACAGCCATCTGAGCGGGGTCAGTCCGGAGGCCTTTGAAGCCATGTCGAATCGGGCTTACTGAGGTGTCCGCAAAAGGCTGGGAAGTCCAATTGCGTTCGCCGCACAATTGTCGAAGCACAGTAAACTGTTCGTGCACGAAGCTGCCTCCACGTATGTCACGGCAGTGAGCGCGCTCTCAGGAGCCTGCCCGCTCTGTCACATTTATGTGATCTCGATTCCGTATCTCGGCGATACGCCCTTAGCACAATGGGAGGCCGCGAAAGACAAGCTCAATGCCCTCACCCGCATGTTTAATGAGGAGATCAGCATACTGCAAAGTAGTCGCGTGACCTATATTGAAATCAACCATTTCCTCAACGCGCAGAATCTGGGGACTGACTTGAGAACATGGTGCACGACAGGCATTGATCCGGATCATATTTGCCCAAGCACTCACAATCCTCTTAAAGATGGTTCTTCGGCCACGATCTATGCCGATCCTGAGGCGCATCCGATCACGACGATCCACGCGTATCTTGCGGGCATCCTCAAACATTTATTTGTGTTGTAAGCCTGACTCCTGCGTGGTCTCACCATTCCGATGATGCAACAATCAGGAGCACCTTCTGCGAACAAGGTAGTGTTCGACTGCAGCCACCGCTGCGCAAAAAGGAGCTGTGGCTGTACGCCTGTAACTAGCCGCTTCTCTCGCATGCACCGTCTCCTCACATATGCGCCACGCTTCAATCTTCTGTCGCGCATGGTGGAACGACACGAACACCTGTGTGGTCTAACACTCGTCCAGAAACAGTTCTTTTTCAGCTCAAACGAGAAGCATCAGAAGACCGTGCTTTGTTGGAGGTCTATCTGCAGGGATGAGCCGAGGTTTCGACGGGGAAGGCTGATGACATAAGCGTATTGATTTAACATATCGTGAACGCGTACCCTTACCCTACGATTCTTAGAACGCACGAGCCCGATTGATCGTGCAGTTAGACTCAATGGTTCCGGGCGACCAAGCGTGAATCGGATGTCCTAGCCTTCTTTCTTCCTCTTCGATAAGCCAAGGTCTCTTTCACGAGGTGACGTGTCATGGCTTCCATCGCTTCACGCAGCTCCCCACTCTCGAAAGCCATGTCTCAGTCGATCAATGTAGAGGATATGGTCATGAGGACGGAGCCATCCCGTCCCCCCCCCTTCTCGACCGCCGAGCTCTGCCGCAGCGAATCGCTTTAGGAGTGGCTGACCATGCGAGAGCTCGTGATGCAAGCGGAAGTTGCACTGGCCACCGAAGAGGCTAGAGAACCGTGTCGACGCCCAACAGGTGGCGGAGACGCGGTGGCACGGATTGCCCTCATTAACCCCCGCTTTGACGTGTCCTTTTGGGGGCACGATCATGTGATGCCCATCGTCGGGAAACGCGCGAACACGCCGGTCGCCGCGCTGCCGCTGCTCGCCGCGCTGACCCCTCACGCGCACCTGGTGACGTTGATCGATGAAAATGTGGAGCCCCTTGACTATGAGGCGTTAGCGGACATGGACATTGTCGGCGTGACGGGGATGAGCGTGCAACGCGCGCGCATGAAGGAGATTCTGCGCGAGTTGAAGCAGCGGGGCTGCTTTACGGTGGTCGGTGGCCCCTGGGTCACGGTCCAGGAAGACTACTTTGGCGAGTTGGCGGACGTCATTTTCGTGGGCGAAGCCGAAGATACCTGGCCCGCCTTCCTGGAGGATTGGCAGGGAGGTCAGTGGAAACGGCGCTATGAGCAACGGACGAAATCCGATATGACCCATGTGCCGACGCCCCGCTTCGAGCTGCTGAAGATGGACAAGTATCTGTACGCGAGCCTGCAGATTTTCCGGGGGTGTCCCTTCACCTGTGAATTTTGCGACATCATCGTCACCTTTGGGCGGCTCCCACGCCTCAAGACGAGCGCGCAAGTCCTCGCGGAACTGGATAGTCTGCGTAGGTTGCACGTGCACCAGGTGTTCATCGTCGATGACAATTTCATCGGGAATAAGCAGGCCATCAAACGCGTACTCCGAGACGTCATTCAGTATCAAGAGCACCACGGCTACCCCTTTACCTTCTTTACGGAAGCGACGCTCGATCTCGCCGAAGACGAGGAATTGATGCGTCTCATGACGGGCGCGAACATTGAAGCCATCTTCATCGGCATCGAAACCCCCAATGAAGCCGCCCTCAAAGAGACGAAGAAACATCAAAACGTCCGGCCTGGCGCGGGGAGCATGCTGGAGCGTATCCAGAGAATTCAGCGCGCGGGCATGGAGGTCACCTGCGGCATGATCGTGGGCTTCGATCACGATGATGCCGCAATTTTTCAGGCGCAATGGCAGTTTCTCGCAGACGCG
>JANYEF010000406.1 GCA_025363325.1 Nitrospira sp.
TCGAAGACCAGCGGCCTCCGCGTGCCGATCGACAGCTGGTACGAAGAAGTGCATTATCTGACGCTTGAGGACGGCGTCTGGCGCATTCGGGGAAATGCCGGCGACCGGCCACGGGTCTTGCCGTTCGGCACGGCACCGCACCCGTTATTCTGAATTATGGAGAGACAACAATGAGAATCCTAGTTGGCGTGGATTGGTCGGATGAGGCCTTTGCCGCCGTGGAACAGATCGGGTTACTCTACCGCCCGGACGACGTCGTGCTCGTACATGGCGTAGATCTTGGCATGCTCCAGTCTCCCCTCGTGGCCGGGGCAGTCAATCTGCAAGGATACGACGAATACCGCCAAGCCATGATAGATGCTGGTCGCCAGGCCGTTGAGCGCTGCCGCACCCTGCTGCCGGCTGAGACCCCTTCCATCCGGACATTGTGCGAAGTCCAGCACCCGGCCGCCTTCATTCTCGACAGCGCCACTGCGGTACGGGCCGACCTCATCGCAATGGGCACACACGATCACAGCCGGCTGACAGAAGTGTTTGCCGGTAGCGTGTCGCACCGCATCCTGCTCCATGCCACAGTGCCGACCTTGATCGTGAAAGGGAAAGCTCGCCCCATCACCCGCGTCCTCATGGCGGTGGAAGGCCGCGAAGATGCGATCCGACTGCACACGTGGCTGACGTCGCACCCCTTTAAGAACTCCGTCGCGGTCACCATCCTCTCAGTTGTCCCCTCGCTCGCAATGGTCGAGCCCAATGTGATGGTGGGGTTTCAAAGCTGGTCTGAAGAACACAAACGGCAGGCTCAGCAGGTCGTGTACGACACGGCTCAGGCGTTAGCCAGCCCACAGTTCAACGTCACCACCGATGTCCGCATGGGTGATCCTGTCACCACCGTATGCGAGGTGGGAAATAGCCACGACCTCATCGTGGTCGGCTCCCATGGGCGAAAAGGGCTCGATCGTTTCTTGCTGGGCAGCGTGTCGCACGGGATCGTGCATCGGGCCGGCTGCTCCGTGCTCGTGGTGCGCTGACCGCCCGACGCCCTTGCAATCGACCGTCCTCAACGATTTGTTCATGAAAGGATTCAGGGCTATGAACGTTCGAGTGATACTGAGCGTGCTGTTACTGGTGATGGGATGCAGCACATGGGTCGCCGCACAAGCGGTGCGCGGGAACCCTCAAGCCGGCCAGGTGGTGTATGACAAGAATTGCCTGCGTTGTCACGGTGAGAAGTTAGATGGGAACGGACCGGATGGGCAGTATCTGATCGTACGCCCTACAAACCTCCAGTCCATCACCTCGCGCTCCAAAACCGATTGGGAACTCTTGATCACCATCTCGCACGGGGCAGCCTTTACCCCCATGCATGGGTTCCGGGGGAAGCTGACCGATCAGCAACTGATGGATGTGTTGGCCTATGTGCGGATGATGGCGCCGTTCGACCCGCTCAGTTAACCCGCATTATTCATGAGCGCTTCTGCTGCAATCGCGGATTCGCTGCTGCGGCGAGCCTGCCCGTTTCGCAACGCAACTGCTCGATTTCGCAACGAACCCTCACGAATAATGCGGGCTAAAGCCCTACGTGGCGGCTGAGTCATGATCGCGCACAGACTCTTGGCCCTGGCGCTCCTCCTGACCTCTCTGGCCTGCCCGCCTGTGAGCGCCGCAGTAGAGCCTGCCAGTGAACAGCCGGATATCGAGGTCTTTGTCCGCCAAGGCTGTCCGCATTGCACAGAGGCCAAACGGTTTCTTGAAGACCTTCGGCGCGACCGGCCAAGCCTTCGGATCGTGCTTCGCGATGTCGGACAGGACCCAACCACCTTGAGCCAACTGCAAGAGTTGGCTGCCCGGCATGGCGTCCAGATACTGGGTGTGCCGGCTTTCCATCTACGCGGCAACCTGATCGTTGGGTACTCCGACGCAAAATCGACCGGCACGAAAATCACGGCACTCCTCGATCAGCCTCTCACGGAAGCCGCTGGCAGTTTGCCTCAAGACGTCTGCCGGATTGAAACCGATTCCTCGTGCCTCGACACTGGGCGCCCTCCTCCACGTCCTCTCACAGCACTGAGACTCCCTGGTTTGGTCGTCTCAGTGCCGGCGAACTGGGACTCCCGCTCTTCACCATCGTCATCGGACTCCTGGACGGGTTCAACCCCTGCGTGATGTGGATGCTGCTTTTCCTGTTGTCATTGCTCGTCAATCTTCAAGATCGACGGAAGATGGCCGTCATCGCCGGAACCTTCGTCCTCATCAGCGGCTTAGTGTATTTTGCCTTCATGGCAACCTGACTCAACATATTTCTTCTGATCGGCATCTCACGCCCCATCCAGATCGGTCTCGGCGGCATCGCCCTCTTGGTAGGAACGGTCAATGTGAAGGACTTCTTTGCGCGGCATCGCGGCATCTCGCTGAGCATTCCCGAATCCGCAAAGCCGGGATTGCATGCCAGTATCCGGGGGATACTCCAAGCCGACAACCTCGCTGGCGCCCTGGTAGGCATCGTGGTCCTGGCAGGACCCGTGAACCTAGTCAAACTGCTCTGTACTGCAGGATTCCCTGCTCTCTACAGGCAGATTCTGACTCTTCAACACATGCCCTCATGGAAATACTATGGCTATCTCGGCCTCTATAACCTGGCATACATCTTCGATGACAGCCATATGGTCATGATCGCAGTGGTCGCGCTGAGTCGCAGGAAACTGCAAGAGCGCGCAGGCCGCTGGCTGAAGTCGACCAGCGGCCTGGTGATGGCCGGGCTAGGGGCCATCTTGCTTCTTCAACCCAAGTGGCTTACCTGATTCATGCGCAGAGAGGAACAGTCCATTTAGCCATGCCTCAATCCCCACACCGCTCCACGGTTGATTCGCTGAAACCGCTTATTCACCCTCGTTCCGTCGCCGTCATCGGCACGTTGCGCAAGAGAAGACACATCGGCTACCGTATCCAACCGCCAGCTGACATCGATAGCCATCGAGGACACCTTGTTGAGAACTTTCCACCTCGTCGAAGCAATGCCCGGTATCGCCGAACTCGATTTGAATCCGACCTTTGCGTTGCCGGAAGGGCAAGACTGCATAATCGTCGATGCCCGAATTCGACTCGGCACAAGCAATGACCAGGCATATCGGTGCATGATTCGTACGCACCGGTCTGCCGTGACCGAAGGAGGTAACTGATGCGCCCTTTCTCGTTTCGCGTGTTCCGATATGTGCAGAGACTCCGTCCCGTATCCCACCTCGTATGGCTGGCTCTACTCCTTGGCCTTTCCGGATGCGCCACCGCACTCCCTCCCGGTCAAGGGGCCGACTTTCCGACACGCTGTCACGGTTCTGGGGTCATTCGATGCGTCGGATTCGACTCCGCTCCGGACATCGATGCTCACGTCGATCCGCCATGGGGACAGAAGCAGAAACTCGGCGGAGTCGTCACCGACGTCAAGGCCTCGGGTTCCGGATCCCTGCGATTTGAGATTCCGTCAAATTCAGGATCCGACAGCTCGGGCAGTTTCTGGCTGAATTTCAGAGACGATCTCTCGGCTCAATTCGGCGAAGGAGGTGAGTTCTACATTCAATGGCGACAGCGGTTCTCCCCGGAATTTCTGGACACGGAGTTTCCAGGGGGTGGAGGCTGGAAACAGTTCATCGTGGGGGAAGGAGACCGACCAGGAGCCACAGCCTATTCCTGCACGCAACTGGAGATCGTGGTCAACAATCCCTACCATCTCGGTTCTCCGGCGATGTACCACAGCTGCGGTGGGAAGGACGGGGAATTCGAGGGACTGGCCAGCACGGGCAGTGCGCGTTACTATCCCAATGAATGGATGACATTCCAACTGCACGTCAAGATCGGCACCTGGTACAAGAACAACGGCCTATACCACGGGGACAGTACAATCCAGCTATGGGTGGCCCGGGAACACCAGCCGTCAAAGCTCGTGGTGGACCTCAGCCCGGAACCAGCCACTCTTTTCGGCATGCAGATCCCTGGAACCGGTACGGGCTATGACCTCGCCAACCGAGACCCCGACGCCAAGTACGGCAAACTCTGGCTGCTCCCGTACAACACGAACAAGGACCCGTCAGCCAGCCATCCGACGGCCTACACATGGTACGACGAGTTGATCGTTTCAACGAAACGGATTCTGGATCCGAAATAGCCGGCTCTGTTTCCTGAAGAAAAGTCTTACGGTTTTGGTAGCGGCAAATCACGGATGATGGAGGGATTGAAAGGCAGCGAAGAGAATGGGAGCAATCGATACAGGGCCGCGAAGCAACCGAGATGGTGCGTAAAATTGAAGGCTACAGTTTCTCAATAAGCCTGCCTCTCCCTTATGATCTCTTTGGCGGACCTTCACGCCGGATGAAAGCGAGGTAGGCCAAGGTGTCGGTGAGCTCCTGAGTTGTCATCGTGGTGTCGGGGAACATGCCTGTACCGGGATGGCCCTCGCGGATGGCGTTGAACCTGGCTTTGTCGGTGGTCAATCGGAGCGTCTTCCGATTCCTGAGGTCGGATGGTGGTGGATTGAGCTGCGCGATGAGCGCAGCGGTGTCGGCTGCGAGTTGTGGCCGTTGGTCCTTGTTCCCATCAACGCCATGGCAGTAATAGCACACGCCCTTCCCGTTGAAGACCGCTCTGCCCCGCTCGGCATCGCCTTGGGCCTTCGTGCTCTTGTTCGACGACTGAGGACCGGCCCAGGCATTCATGTCAGACATCTGTGTGAACAGAATCGCCAGCCAGCCCACGAGAAGGAAGCCGGCAAGTGAGAGCCCCTTGAGAATCTTACGCGTTGAGTCAGGCATCACATCACCCTTCCAATCGATCTCCGTCAGTGCTGTCCGCAACAAAGCTTGTATCGCTCCTCCG
>JANYEF010000010.1 GCA_025363325.1 Nitrospira sp.
CCGCCGCAGACTTTGTACCGTGGGTGCGTGGCCTTGTCGAGCCCGAGCACAGACAGGCCGGCTCGACTCAACTGATAGGCAGCGGTGGCGCCGGCCGGCCCCATGCCTACCACAAGCGTGTCGTACACTTTCACGTCTGGAAGAATGAGCATGGCGCCGGATTCGCTTGTGAGTGCTGAGTTGTACAGTAGACCACAGAGGTGGAGCGAAACGTTTCTAACTCAGGGCTCAAAGCTGAAAACTCAGAACTTGGGCAGTACCGCCCTGTGTCACTGCCCAAGATACCAGCCAATTCCATACCGCTCTAGAAAACCGGTAATCATCGTGAGGGTATTGGCGTATATCATGACACCCACGACGATCATCAACACCCCACTCACGGTGGAGACACCCCACAGATATAGACGCGCCTTTTTGAAATAGCTAAGGAACCGATCCACTCCCAGAGCCGTGAGAAACAACGGCAACCCCAATCCCAACGAATAGCTCGTCAGCAATAGCACCCCGTTCAACAACGAGTCGGTGGTGCTGGCATACAACAAAATGGTCCCGAGCACCGGCCCGACGCACGGCGTCCACCCGGCGGCAAACGCCACGCCGATCAAGAACGATCCCACATACCCGACCGGCCGATTTCTAAATTGGAAGCGATGTTCCATTTTCAGGAAATTGATGTTCAAGATTCCCAATAAATAGAGGCCGAAGATAACGATCAGGACCCCGCCGATCCGTCGAATGAGATCTTGATAGGTAATCAAGGCCTGTCCGATGAAGCTGGCTGAGGCGCCGAAGGATATAAATACTGCTGAAAATCCACCGATAAACAACAGGGCGTTGAGGACAATGGTTTTTTTGAACTTCGACCGCACCGTCGAGTCGGTGAGTTGTTCGATGGACAGCCCGGTGATGTACGAAATGTAGGAGGGAACCAGCGGAAGCACGCAGGGCGAGACGAACGACAGCAAGCCGGCCGAAAAGGCCGCCACGAGAGAGATATTCGTGATCGATTGCGACAATGTCGGACAGGCTCCTAGTAGACTTCGGAAAAACTCTGCAGGCACGCTGGAATTTCACTGATCCGCATGTCTAAAACAAGCCCGGTTGCGCTGGTTATTTGGTTTGTCTGGTTTGTTTTGTTTAGCGGGTTCATTTGGTTCATCTGGTTAGTTTCGTTCAACCCAAAAACCAGACAACGGTCTTCTTATGCTGGCGGATTTTTTCAGCATTCTGCTAGGATTTCATCAACATCTGCACTAGCTGCTGCGCTTCAGGCGCTCCCCAGTCACGCGCACCGAAGATCTGGTGGCGGACCACCCCCTGCCGATCCACCATGAAGGTCATCGGAAGGCTCCGAGCGCCATAGGTCAATCCCACGCGATAGTCGGCATCGTGGAGGATGGGAAACGTCAAACGGTTCTCTTGCTGAAACGGCCTGGTCACCGCCACACCTTGCGCATCCGTGGACACGGCGAGAATCTCAAAGTCCTTCCGCGGAAACATCCGGTAGAGCTCTTCCATCGCCGGCATCTCCACCCGGCAGGGGCCGCACCAGGTGGCCCAAAAATTCAGCAGCACCACTTTGCCACGCAAGTCCGACAGCGTCACAAGATGGCCCTGCAAATCTCGGAGCTGGAAGTTGGGCGCCGGCTCACCCAGCTTGACGACGTTGCGCTCAGCGACCGGCAGCATATCCGGCGGCGCAGCACCGCCTATCCCAACCATCGCGACCATCAGGAAGACAACCGTTCCAGCCATTGCGAATCTCATCATCTCTTCCTCACTCCGCGATCCGATTGCTGAGCGTCCGCCGCCTTGGGCGTGACGTTGAGCATCTTGGTCAGGACTTGCAGGCTATCGAGTCTCGTCCGGTCACGCGGCCCAATGACCGTCTCACCGATGACGCCCTGCTGATCGGTGATGAACGTTTCTGACAGGCCCATTCGTTTGCCGAGGAACATTGCGGGCTTGATCGAGGCAATAAACTCGACCAACTCGCGCGAGAATTCGTCCCAGCCAAAGTTTGGGCTGGACGGCTGTGGGACATCCTTGCCGGGGGTCGTATCTTGGATTCCGTTCATACCGACGTCTACCCCTCTTCGCATCACAAAGATCGCCCCTCAGACCTTCGAACAGAGAGAGTTGGCGGAAGGGACTCGTATATGGGGAAGGCTTTAGTCGGTCCCACGGGGAGTTGGGAGAGCCTGCGTGCATCTAAGATAGTCTCATAATCTTACAAGTGGCCCGAAACGACTGTCAAGCAACCGGGGCATCAGCATCCTGGTCGATCCCCCACCTTCGAAGCAATGGTTACACCTATGGAGGAATGGACAATATAAGACTCATTCAGATACTATTGCGCGGATTCAGCCATTTGTCCGATTGCCGATCACCTGAACCCAGAGGGGCTAATGCGACATAACTATCTGTTTACGTCTGAGTCTGTGACTGAAGGACATCCGGACAAGATCGCCGACCAGATCTCCGACGGAATCCTCGACGCGCTCATTGCCCAAGACAAGTTTTCCCGGGTAGCCTGCGAGACGATTCTGACAACCGGAATTGCCTTCGTGGCCGGGGAAATCTCCACCAAGGCCTACGTCGAGATTCCGGATATCATTCGCGACGTCATTAAGGATGTCGGCTACTGCGACGCCTCCTGGGGATTCGATTACCACACCTGTTCCGTCCTCACTGCCATTCACCAGCAGTCAGGCGATATTTCCATGGGCGTGGATTCCGGCGGGGCCGGCGACCAGGGACTGATGTTCGGTTATGCCACCAACGAGACGACTGAACTCATGCCGATGCCGATCGTCCTCGCACACCGGCTCACCAAGCGGCTGGCAGAAGTCCGGAAAAAGAACATCCTGCCCTGGGTCCGTCCCGATGGAAAATCCCAAGTGACCGTGGAACACCGGAACGGAAAACCGGTGCGGATCGACACCATCGTCGTGTCAACGCAACACAGCCCCGACGTGACGAACAAGCAGATCGAGCGCGACATCATGGAGAAAGTCATCAAACCCATGATGCCGAAAGGGCTCTATGACCCGGCCAGCGTGAAGCACCACATCAATCCCACCGGCCGCTTCGTGGTCGGAGGACCGATGGGCGACACAGGACTGACGGGCCGCAAGATCATCGTCGACACCTATGGCGGTCACGGCAGCCATGGAGGCGGCTGCTTCTCCGGCAAGGACCCCACGAAAGTGGACCGGTCGGCGTCGTACATGGCCCGCTACATCGCGAAGAACATTGTCGCCGCCGGGTTGGCCCAAAAGTGCGAAGTGCAGCTCGCCTATGCGATCGGCGTGGCCGATCCGGTCTCGGTGCTGGTCGACACGAAGGATACGGAAAAGGTGGCAGTCGAGAATCTGGATAAGCTCGTGCGGAAACACTTCCCCCTGACCCCACGCGGCATCATCGACTATCTCAAGCTCCGCCGACCGATCTTCAGAAAGACCGCGTCGTACGGGCACTTCGG
>JANYEF010000065.1 GCA_025363325.1 Nitrospira sp.
CCATGGCATCGGCTTCGAGACTGACGACCTCGGCGCTGATCGGCCCATCCACGATGTTGCAAATTTCAATGAGCACTTCCTTGAAGCTGCGGCCTTCCTTGGCCACGAGCGAGGGATTCGTCGTGACACCGTCGAGGAGTCCCCAACTGGCAGCTTCCTGGATTTCCTTCACATTGGCTGTATCAAGAAAGAATTTCATGGGCTGGTCCTTTCGTATCGGGGGAAAATCCCCGTCTGATCGATCCGTTATCGGTTATTCTATGAGGAACTCAACCTGGCTGCAATCTTCTGCTGGAATACGTCGGTTTGACAGGCCCCAGACTGCCGAGTAGAATCCGGTTGTCAACGAGAGGTTTGTCTTTGCGTTGATCCATACTACACGACCGAGGGGAGTGCATGATGCGACGATCGGCTTGGGTTCTCCTGTTCTGTCTGGCCCTGACCGCCTGCGGCGGCAGCAACCCCTACCTTGAAGCTTCGCTCAAGCCTGCCGAACTACAGGGCAAGGAAAAGGCCTGGTTCGAGAAAAATTGGGGCACCCCTGATGGGAAAGCTCCCGGTTGGTTTGGCAAGGAAACGTGGACCTACTATCGCATCGCCGGCGGCAAGACCGGCCCGCCCCTCTTTAACTTCTCGCCCAATCAGTGCCAGATCACGCTCAAGTTCGACAAAGAAGAGAAACTCTCCGACTATAGTTACTCGGGCTGTTAACCGGCGAGTTGTTCATGGAATTTGACTGCGCACGATCGGCTGCAGAAGTAATACGTCTGCCCCCCAATATCTTCCGTGACCGCCGCTCCCCTTGGAACAAACACTCGGCAGACAGGATCCTGGACCATGTGATTCTTACCTGGAGGGAGACGGTCGGGCTCACCCCTCCGCTTGAAGTCTCGCAGGGTGCGTCGCAGAAGGAAATACAGCACCACAAGTAGCCCGAGAATGAGTATAATTCTATACATAGTAGGGGTCTCTGCTTTATACCACAATCCTATGGGACAGCTTCCCCCCTGTCAAGGACTCCATAATCTGTTCTGGCTAATAAGTTAACGGGTTCCCATTCCTGCGTATCGCTCAAATGGCCTAGCCTGCACATGAGAGGAAAGACCTATGCCCCCTGAAGACCCAGTACTTCAGATGGATATGCTTCCATTTCCTATAGTGTTAGAGTGATTTTATGACGACATGCGATAAGTGCCGCGGAGCGATGTTACTGGAACGGGCAGTGGACCTGAACGCAGGACTTGCGATCACCGTGTTTGCGTGTTTAAACTGTGGTCGCCGGAAGTCAGCGGATCAGGAACCTCGGCCTATTACCGCGAGACATTAACCCGCGCTATGACAGAACCGAAACCGCTCACGTACGACGAGCATAAGGCAGCGGAAGCTGCTTTCCGTGGGTATCCGCCCAATCCTGATTGGACGGACTCCGCCCAGGAAATTTATGCCCGTCTGTCTGCAGCGATCGCCACACGAAGAACCACCGCTCTCAACCCCGTAAGCAAGCGGGACCTTGAGGAAGTCGGTCGATAACTCGTAATGGTGCCTCTGCCCACAAGCTCACGCGAGTCCTAGCCCACATTATTCATGACGGTTCGTCGCGAAATCGCTGAGCCGCGTCGCGAGACCAGCGCGCGGAGCCGTGAGGACTCGATGCGTACTCGTGCAGTACGGTGAGGGTCCGAGGGGCGAGCCCGCTGGCCGAAGGCTCGTCGTAGCAGCGGATCGGCGATTGCAGTAGAAGCATTCATGAATGATGCGGGCTAAAGAGCGCCCTACTCAAGTCTCTATTCCGCTATCGCATAGTCAGTATAACTTCGGAACGTCCGACAATCGCCGACACATGGTGCGAACCTCGATGCGACCCCCATCACGATAGTCACTCCCTCACCACTCACACTTCTTGGTTGATGTAAACCCGACGGCGCTTCAGCAGAGAGACCGTTACGACAGCAGATGGTTGCCGGTCAGATTCACGACGTGGGGAGCCGAAACAGAGAGGGGAGACTATCGGAGATTTAGCACATCCATCATGTCGTATAGAGCTGGCGGCTGCTGAACGACCCACCGAGCGGCACGC
>JANYEF010000084.1 GCA_025363325.1 Nitrospira sp.
CGACTACGATCCAGGATTTATCTGCAACCACTCCGACCACAATGGCCGCTATGCCTTTAATCAACAGCCCTATATCGGTCTCTGGAATATCAGCTGTCTGGCGCAGGCGCTGCTCCCGTTGGCCGAGAAGGAAGATTTGAAGGCCGCACTTGACCGCTACACCCCCCTCTGCGAAGGACAGTACATGGAGCTGATGCGGGCCAAGTGTGGTCTCATCGAGACGAAGGAGGAGGATGCGTCGTTGATTCAAGACTTGCTGGCACTCATGCACCTGCACCATGTCGATTACACGATCTTCTTTCGTTCATTGAGCCTGTTTCAGACCGGGCCCACATCGATGAATGAGCCGCTTCGTGACTTCTTCTTGGATCGTGAAGCCTTCGACCAGTGGGCCAATCGGTACAAGGACCGGTTGCGCAAAGAGGGGAGTCGAGACGACGACCGCCTGGTACGCATGAACCGCGTCAATCCCAAGTACGTGCTCCGTAACTATCTGGCGCAGACAGCCATTGAGAAGGCTCAGCAGAAAGATTTTTCCGAGATCGATCGGTTGCTCACCCTGCTGCAAAATCCCTACAACGACCAGCCAGGTATGGACGCCTACGCAAACCCGCCTCCCAACTGGGGCAAGCATTTATCGGTCAGTTGCTCGTCCTAAACCGTCTCACTCGCCCGGCATTCTTTATGCTCCCTTGAGAAGCAGCGTTCCACCTGGGAGGTTGCTCGACTCACTGTCACGGTGGGTTCATAGGGTGACCTCCCGTTTCAACGAGCAGGCCTATGACATTTTCGGCACACGGCATCATCCTCCGGTCGCTCGTCCTTGCGGGGCTGGCGCTCATTCTCAGCGCCTGCACGGAGAGTGGGGGTGGAGCGAATCCAATCGCCGTGGCGAATACGGTCACCGTCAGCGGGACGGTGGGCGGGACTCGCATTGTGGCGATG
This sequence comes from Nitrospira sp., assembly GCA_025363325.1. Taxonomy (GTDB): domain Bacteria; phylum Nitrospirota; class Nitrospiria; order Nitrospirales; family Nitrospiraceae; genus Palsa-1315. The sequence continues at coordinate 946 of JANYEF010000084.1, forward strand.
AACGACAACGACCAAATCGTCGTCGAGGACGACACGGCCGGTCGGCCTCCGAGTACACCAGGTCGTTTCCCATTTACCCTGGCGAGTTTGCCGATCGGATCGAATACTCGTCTGTTCTTTATCAGCAACGGCACCCTGTTTCCCTTCTACCTGGGCGGGACGAACGTGTTCACGTTCAACAGCGCGGGACCGGTCGACTTTGGTTTCGTCACGATGAATGCAGGAACAGGTCGCTCGACGCCCGAGTTTCCCCCGGTGAACGTAACCCCTAAACCCGAGAACCCCAATACTCCGCCTGGTCTGATTCCGGGTACTGCGCCGACGATCGTGATTACGAGTCCATCGGCCGGGGCGGCCGTTCCTGTTGGACCGGTCACGGTTTCGTTTACGACCCAGTTCTTTACGATCGGTACCACAGGGCAAAATCATCTGCATTTTTATCTCGATAACGATCTTCTTGTGCCCTACATGTTCTACAACGGGCCCTTGATCGATAGTAGCAACGGCGTCCTCTACAACGGCGAACATACGCACTCCGTTCACTGGAAATCGGCCACATCGTTCGACATCCTCGGGCTTCCGTCCACCGCCCATACCGTCCGTTTCGTGCTGGCCGATCAAAACCACAATGAACTGGCGAACACGACGAAGACGCTGAGTTTCTCCGTCAGCCAACCGCCGAGCGGCGATCTGAAGCTGGAATCGGTCATCTCAGGGCTGGAGTTTCCGGTTGGGATGGCCTTGGCACCGGATGGCCGGGTCTTCTTCAATGAGCGGCTCACCGGCAAGATCCGCATCATCAATCAACTATGGCAGCTTGTGAACCAGCCGTTCTGCCAGCTCTCCGTCGCGACCAGTGGAGAACAAGGGCTACTGGGCCTGACGCTAGACCCTAACTTTGCGCAGAACCATTTCGTCTACGTCTATTATACGGTGGTCGGCGCGACGATGAACCGGGTTGCTCGCTACACGGAGTCCAGCGGGCTTTGTAGTACGCAAGAGACCGTCATCCTCGATAACCTGCCGGTGAACAGCTTCCACAACGGCGGCATCATCCAGTTCGGTCCCGATGGGAAGCTGTACGTCATCATCGGCGATGCGGGCAATATGGCTAATAGCCAAACCCTGACATCGTTGGCCGGCAAGATCCTGCGCGTGAATCCAGATGGCAGCGCACCGTCGGATAATCCGTTCTTCAACAATGCGAATGCCAACGCGAAGAAAGTGTTCAGCTTCGGTCACCGCAATAGCTACGGCTTTACCTTCCACCCGCACACCAAACATCTCTGGGAGACAGAAAATGGCCCGGGGGATAGCGACGAGATCAATCGCGTGATCGCAGGAGGAAATTACGCTTGGGACGCCAACCAACGGCGTGGCATTCTCAACGATCCCTGCTGTGTTGATCCAATCGCAGTCTACTTTCCCCTTCCGTGCACCACTTGTACGATCGCGCCGACCGGCATTATCGCCATTCCGGAAGACTCAACCGTCTACCCCGTGGCCTACCGCAATAATCTTCTTTTCGTGAATTATAACTTCGGCCAGATTCGCCGCCTGGTTCTGGCGGGGACCAATCTCACCCAACTGGGAACACAGAGCATCGCCTACAACGGCGGGAACGGCGGCTTGTTGAGCCTCATGCTCGGCGCCGACGGATTCGTCTACGTGTCGAACGCCAGCGGCATTTTCAAAGTTGTTCCGCAGTAAAACCCCAGGCGTTCTTCTCTTCATCAGTCTGCCGAACCTACCCGACTGCCAGCCGGTTCCCGTAAAACACCTTGCAGTCCCCCTCACTGTCTGTTGTAGAGTGACGGCCTCCGCCTGAGCTTGGACGGCGGAAAGGCTGAGCGAATTTATGGCAAAAGGAAGTGGAGAGTCGAAACTCGCCCTGGTGGGGGTGGTCACCCTCGCAGTTGCGCTCGCCGGCGTGCTGTTGGTGAAGGAGCCTCTGCACAGTTCGCGTCCTGTAGGGACCGGATTGGATGTGAAACAGACTACTGGTGAGCAATCGGTTCGTGCCAGGCTGTGGGAAGATCCGATGGCAGCGGTGCAGCGGGGGATGCGAGACGCTCGGCCACCAGCAAGTGCGTTGCCTAAGTCCACGCCCAGCCAGTCAGATGAGTTGTCCTTCACTCAACGGCTGAGACCACTACGACAGGCGATTGCCGACCGAGTGAAGAAGGATGAGCAGATCACCGTCCTATTGGTGACTGTGAGCGGCGATCCCTATGCGGAGAGTGCGGAGTCACGCATTCGAGATCGCTATGCGGTCGGCACTGCGTTGGGCGTGGCCTGCTATGTCCCGGAGGACGAGGGACACCTCTCGTTCATCGAGGGGGACGCTCAGGGCGTCGATCATCCGTTGCCGTACGAGTGGTATCGGCTCCGCAAGACAAGGGTTTGCGGCGAAGGACAGGATCGAGCCCAGAACACCCTCGTGGTCTGGATCCCCGACGACGCCCTCAGCCGAGGGTTCTTGGCCACCCTGACCTCGTTGTCGCAGAGGCTGGTGTGCGAAGAGTCGAAACAGAAAAGCGAATGCCTCCTGACCGACGACCGGCGCAAGCTGGTTCGTTTGAATCCGACGTTGCAACGGGCCGTCACGTTCAAGCTCGTGGGGCCCCGCAGTTCCTCCGCCCTGCGTACTCTCCTGGATGAGGCCGGAGCCTTGTATGTCGAGCCTCATAAAAGGGTCGGGGTCTGGCCGAATACGGACGGGACCATCGAGCTCTACTCTCCATGGGCCAGCGCGATGAAAGGGCTCATGGCCTATGGGCTGAAGCAGGAAGGGGGGAAGGGCCCCGCGTGCCAGACGTATGAAGCCTGCGAGCAGGAGTTTGTTCATCGGCTGGCGGCCGCGAATGTGCGGCTCGTCTACGAGATCGGATCCGACGACCGGCTCTTCGACACCCTGATCGAAGAATTAGAGCGTCGCCAGGTGCGGCTCGGCTGGGATGCGGTGATCCTCATCGGGGAGTGGGATTCCTTCTATGGTCGAGCGCTGCCCATCGAGTTCCGTGCGGCGGCTTGTGCGAAAGTGGCGACCTTTACGGAGGCCGCGCTGAAGCAGATTCAAGTACCGACGACGATCAAGGCCTGGTGTCCCACCGTCCCGCGCGCGGTCGACTTGCAGATTCAGCGCCCGGCGGACTATGAGTCCCTGACCTTGAACGTCTTCCGGTATAGCTACCTCAGCGGTCTCGATGGCGAAGTGCCGGGCGACGACAGTGTGAAAGCCGGGCGTGGCGAGAAACCCAAAGGCAATGTGACAGCGAAGGATGTGCTGGCCGGTGGGCTTCAGGAACGTCCCGAAGGCACCAGCCAGCTTGATTATGTGCGCGCCTTGACCGCGCGGATTCAAGACGAAGGAGAAGGAGCTAAAGCAATCGGCATCCTGGGCACGGACCCCTACGACGCGGTGCTCATTCTCAAAGCGCTCCGACCGGCCTTTCCGTACGCTGTCTTCTTTACCGTCGATCTCGACGCACGCCACCTTCACGCAAGCGAGTACAAGTGGACCAGGAACATGGTCGTCGCCTCGCCCTTCGGCTTGCAGTTGGACGGCAGTCTCCAACGCGATGTTCCGCCGTTCCGGAGCAGCTATCAAACGGCCACCTACTTTGCCGTGCTCCGGGCGGTGAATCATGTGACCTGTCGCGCAACGGGCGATCGGCAGCAATCGGCGGCGCTCTGCCCGGCGGGGTATCACGTGGCACTGACCCCGGAAGACCGCATCTACGACGCAGCTGAACATCCTCGGATTTTCGAAGTGGGTCGAGAGGGTGCCGTGGACCTCAGCGTCGTCGATGTCGAAGGCGTGAGAACGATCCATCCCCTGCGCGCAGACCTCGAGCATACGGACAATCAGGGCCAGTTGAAGCAGGGCATCAGTCCCAGCAGCACCACCATGACGGCGCTGGTCGCGATTGGACTGTTTGTCGGGGCGGTGCTCGCCTGGACCAATCAGCGACTCTGGC
>JANYEF010000102.1 GCA_025363325.1 Nitrospira sp.
CCCATAGGCGTCGGTGTGTTTGCATCCGGCAATCATGCCAGATTTCCAGACCCCGTCACACGCAGCATTCACGCCCCTCTCCCCCTGAAGATGCCGTTTCTCGCGCTTTGTTTACCCACTCACCAAGGAGAAGAGCCATTATGCTTTGTGCTCATGCCTTTCGGGAAAAAGCCAGCTGGCGACGGCCGGTTGGTGGACTTTGACTCCATTTACGAGCTTCTCATCAAGCCTGCTGTGGTCGCCGCTGGTTTTGAACCTTTGCGCGCCGATGAGGAGATGACCGGTGGCGTGATCCACAAGCCCATGTTCGAGCGCTTGATTCTTTGTGAGTACGCAGTCGCAGACCTTACGACGACCAACGCCAATGTCTTTTACGAGCTTGGATTGCGGCATGCAGTCCGACCAGCTAGCACGGTGCTTCTGTTTGCTCAGGGAATCGGCCAATTGCCATTTGACGTGGCGCCATTACGCGCCATCCCGTACCAACTTGGCTCTGACGGCAAGCCCGCGATGAACGATACGGACCGTGACAGGCTCACTACTAGGCTTCATGAGGCACGCAAGGCCAAAACAGACAGCCCCGTATTCCAACTGGTGGAGGGCTTTCCCGACATCCAGCGTCTTAAGACTGATGTGTTTCGCGAGCGTGTCGAGTATTCCAGCACGCTTCGCCAGAAATTGGCGCAGGCTCGCAAGCAAGGCATCAATGCGGTGCGGGCTGTAGAGCGAGAGATAGGGCCCATACATGATGTTGAGGCAGGTGTAGTGCTCGATCTGTTCCTTTCCTACCGTGCAGTGAAGGACTGGGACGAGATGATTGCGCTGGGGCAGAAGATGTCGGCGCCGTTGGCGGCCACGGTCCTGGTGCAGGAACAGTTGGGGTTGGCCTTGAACCGGGCCAATCGTGGCGAAGAAGCTGAACAAATCCTGCTGGCGCTGATTGAGAGCCGTGGGCCGAGCAGCGAAACGTTCGGCATCCTTGGCCGCGTGTACAAGGATCGCTGGGAAGCTGCGCTAAAGGCCGGCGAGAAGATCCTCGCACGCGGGCTGCTTGAAAAAGCCATTGATGCTTACCTTAAAGGGTTCGAGGCCGACTGGCGCGACGCCTATCCGGGTATCAACGCCGTGACGCTCATGGAACTGAAAGAGCCGCCCGATCTCAGGCGTGAGCAGCTGATCCCGGTTGTCTCCTACGCCGTGGAACGCCGCATTGCTTCCGGCAAGCCAGATTATTGGGACTATGCGACGCTACTGGAGCTGGCGGTGCTCGCCAAGGATCAGAACAAGGCTGAGTCGGCGCTTGCCACCGCACTCGCTGCCGTGCGCGAATCCTGGGAGCCCGAAACCACCGCTCGTAATCTCAGGCTGATTCGTGAGGCCCGCGAGCGCCGTGACGAATCTATCCCGTGGGCCAAGGAAATTGAAGGAGAGTTGGAGCGGCGCTCGAAACAGTAATGCGTGCAGGGTGATAGCGATGGCTGCATCCGAGCAAAAAGCTCCTTTCCAACACAAGGCCTTCATCTCCTCTAGCCACGCGGCGGACGGAAAACTGGTACTGCGGGCAGAGTTGTTTATGGCGACTTGCAGAGCTACGCAACGGGGAATTTGGGGAGGAAAGCATGTTTGATAAGGACATGGTGAACATCATCAGCCATCTATACTTCCATCCAAGGGCCACTGATCGCGCAACCAAGCAAGTGTTGCACTGCTACCACGATACTGTTGGCCCGTTAAGCGATAATCAAGTTGTGACCGTCGTCAACGATGAATGGATGTTGACGCCCGGCGTGATTGGATTCCTGAAAATGGCCGAAAGTTCTTTGGCTGGCTTTCCGCCAAAGGATTGGATTTTCGGATCGACTTTGCGAGACCCGTTGTCCCAACCGCCGCCAAAATTAAGGTGTTTTGTTGCTATGCCCTATGGTCCGCGCTGGTTTCCGAAGGTGCGTGGCGCAATCCAGCAAGTGGCAAAGGCCAAGAAGTGCGAGTTCGACATTGCGAACGACATTGCAAAGCCCGGTGGCATCATGCTGCAAATCTGGAACTCCATTCGTTTGGCCCACGTTATCGTGGCCGACTTGACCGGACTGAACGCGAACGTGCTGTACGAAGTCGGCATCGCGCATGCGCTGGGCAAGGAAGTCATCCTGATAACGCAGAACAAAAAGAAGCTCCCGTTTGATGTCAGGGGGATGCGATGGATTGACTACAAGCTTCTCAATCTCGGCGAGTTGAAAAAGAAACTAGGGAACTCTCTGACCGATGTAGGAAAGGAGTTGGCTCTTCCTAAGACAAATGCTTACTAGGGGCTATCGATCAAGCTGAACCTGTTATGAGAAATCACGCCGTGTCCAAATACAAAGCCTTCATTTCCTACAGCCTCAAGGCGGATAAGGATCTAGCGACAGCGTTGCAGTCGGCGCTGCATCGTTTTGCCAAGCCCTGGTACAAGCTCCGCGCGATGCGTGTGTTCCGGGATCAAGCAAACCTCGCCCTCAATCCTCACCTGTGGAAGAGTATCAAAGAAGCTCTTGATCAATCCGAGTACTTTATCTTGCTAGCCTCACCAGAGGCCGCCAAGTCTGCAAAGGCCGACAAGCCAGCTTGGGTGCCTAAAGAAGTGGATCACTGGCTCTCCAAACGTACGCCCGAGACCTTGCTGATTGTGCTAACGGATGGAGAAATCGTCTGGGATCAAACGGCCGGCGATTTCGATTGGACGAAAACAACTGCTCTTCCCTCCAATCTCGGCAAGATCTTTTCAGAAGAGCCTTTGTATCTGGATTTCCGGTCGGTCCGAACACAAACAGACCTTTCCCTGCGCAGTCCCGATTTCCTGAACAAGATCGCCCGCATCGCGGCATCCCTCCACGGTCGCAGCTTGGATGAGCTTATTGGTGACGACATTCGTGAACACAAGAGAACAAGACGGTTGGCATGGTCTGTCGTCATCGCCGCCGGCCTTGTGTTTGTGGTGATCGGTGGGACGACATGGCTCTGGCAGAAAGGCTTTACCTTAGATCAGGCCCTCCTGAGAGTCCAATCAGTCTTTGTCAGCATCCATGCGAATCACGAGATGCAGGTAGTGCCTGTAGGAATCTTTCGACAAGGTGATACCAATGGTTTGGGTGATCGAGATGAGCAGCCGGTGCGCGACGTCATGATCAAATCGTTTGCCATGGGGAAGTACGAAGTAACCTTCGACGAGTACGACCGGTTCGCTATCGCCACAGGGCGGTCTTTGCCCAGCGATCAGGGGTGGGGGCGCGGTCGTCGGCCAGTGATAAATGTGCCCTGGGAGGACTCGAAAGCCTATGCCGAGTGGCTGTCCAAAGCCACAGGCAAGCGCTATCGGTTGCCTACGGAATCTGAATGGGAATATGCAGCGCGGAGCGGAGGAAAGAATGAAATCTGGGCAGGGACATTGGACGAAGCACAATTAACGGACTACGCAGTGTACGCCGCCCACTCTCAAAATCGCACGGCACCTGTTGGCGGGAAAACCCCCAACGGTCTAGGGCTTCATGACACGAGCGGCAATGTGTGGGAATGGGTCGAGGACTGCTGGCATAAGAACTATGATGACGGCCCCAGGGATGGCTCGGCGTGGGTAGAGGCAGAAGGTGGCAATTGCGAAGAGCGTGTGCGCCGTGGCGGCGCCTGGGTCAACAGGCCGGAGTTCCTGCGTGTTTCGAACCGGGGTCGGGGTCCCGCCGACTACCGGGACACCGTCATCGGCTTCCGTCTTGCCCAGGACATCGAGTAATCCTGTGCTCATTGTGCCTCTCGCATGTCTTTCCGCATAGCGTCAGGTGTATACAAGCGAGGCCGTAGATAGCATGGCGTACAAAGTGTT
>JANYEF010000106.1 GCA_025363325.1 Nitrospira sp.
GTGGGGGAATTGATAAAGGTGTTGCGGTGCAGGCTGCCGTAACGGAGAAACTCCGCCTGCTCAAGACCGGGAATCATGCGAAACACCCGCTTCTGTTCCCCGTAGGTCAATTTAGTCTGGAATCCCACGAGGTTGTAACAAGATCGATGGACGTTTTCCGTCCGGAGCTGCACCACAGCATAAGATCTCAAGCCCGTCTTGGGATTCACAAGGCCCACCGGCTTTAATGGACCGAACTGCATGGTCTGGCGGCCCCGTTCGGCCATCACCTCGATGGGGATACAACCTTCGAAATAGGCGGTCTTTTCGAATTCTTTCGGTTGCACTTTCTCCGCGGCAAGCAACGCTTCGTAAAAGGCATTGTAGGTCGCTTCGTCCATGGGGCAGTTGAGATAGTCGTCCCCGCCCTTGTCGTAACGGGATGCAAGGAAGACGACGTCCATATTGATGGAGTCCGCATCCACGATCGGAGAGATCGCATCGTAAAAATATAAATGTTTCGTATGGGTCAATTGCGCGATGGCCTGAGACAGTTTGTCTGATGTCAGCGGCCCGGTCGCTAGAATACAGAGACAGTCTGTCGGGATCTCGGTGATCTCCTCACGCAGAATGCGAATGTTCGGGTGCTCTTCCAGCGCCTGGGTAATCTTGAGTGAAAACTGTTCGCGATCGACGGCCAGGGCCGATCCGGCCGGCACCCGTACCTCATCCGCCACCCGAATAATGAGCGAGTTGAGACGGCGCATCTCTTCTTTCAAGATGCCGGGAGCATTCAGCGGATCCGTAGAGCCGAGCGAATTTGAACAGACCAGTTCTGCTAAACCACCGGTCTTGTGCGCTTGCGTCGTTTCTTTTGGACGCATTTCATAGAGCGTCACTTTCGCACCACGATTAGCCGCCTGCCACGCCGCTTCAGACCCGGCCAGTCCACCCCCGATAATGACAATGTCATCGCGCATGCGAGTAAAGTTCCGCAAAGAAAAACTGAGAGCGGTGGCATTGTAGGAACCGTGTTTTGGGGATGTCAAGGCGACTTCGCTGCGCCTGACGCATGGCGTCACGGTTGATCCGATTTATGACCTCATGCTAAGCTTCGTCACATATAGGCGATTAGCTCAGGGGTAGAGCGCTTCCTTCACACGGAAGAGGCCACTGGTTCGATACCAGTATCGCCTACCATGTTTTCGACCTCCCCCTTCCCGATCCATACGCCCTCGCCTAAACTGACGGTTTTCATGATGTTGCCTGAACCACTCCAATCCTGGACAGAACCCTGGAGGTCGGCTACACTTCAGTGTATCGAGAGACCGTCGACTCTGAACCGTACAAGACAAGTGAGGTTATCTATGCGGACTACAGCTCTTGCCCTGGGAATTCTCCTGTTGGCCACTGCAGTCGGTTGTGCCGAAACCCGCCAGCAGCAGGCGTCGGCCGATGCAGATGGGGGCTATACGGCCCCGGCCAGTATTTACAGTGTGATGGACCCCACATCCCTGGTCTACACCGATGTGGCGGCTGGAGCAGCCCCAAGCGATAATCCTTGGCGCTGGTTCGGTTTTCTCTTGCACCCTCTCGGTGTCGCAATGGATTACGGCTTGAACCGACCGATGTACATGCTTCCCAGCCAAATGCAATACCTTTTCGGATACACGTCCGAAGACGCCATGCTAGACGCTCAGCGCCGATAAGGTTTGGGTCACGAAGGCTTCTCATTCAACGCCCGCTTTCCTCACGAGAGCGGGCGTTGCCTTGTCACCCCGTTGGCAAACCTTTTCCGGTTTCGTGTATGCTCCCTTCGTGAGTCGGAATCCATATGACACGCAAGCGCTTCGTGCAGTGCCTTCTCGACTATGGCTGGTCTGCGGGCTGGGGCTGAGCCTCTTACTGAACGCTTGCGAAACTCCAACTCCAAAACCGAACCTCCCACCGTCTGAAAGCGATCTGGTTCTCCTGAAATCCACGACCCTCTGTACTGCAAAGTCCGACTTCCTCAAGACACATCCTGCCTCTACCATCAAGGCACAAGCTTGGGGCGCCGGACAAGAGTTGGTTCTTTCTGCTGACCGAAGCCCATCACATGGCGACGAGTCCTACTTTTTCGATGAAGATGGCATGCTGGTCGGAACCCTCTTTACCTTTCCGTCCGGGCTTGATTTGAATCCCTACCCGGTTCTCCGCCACACCTTAACGCGGCTAAAGCCGACATTGGAGTTCTATCTCAACGTGGCGAATCTGTCCTCAAAGACGAGCATGGATTCCAGCGCCCTGTACGAAACCGGCGACGAGAAAACGACGACACAGTACCTGGTTCTTGGCACGCGCGAGCAGCCGGCGTTGCTCCAAGCCTCTGTGACGATGGACCCCTATGTGCGGCTGTTCTCACCCTATCGACGCGAGTTCTTGGAACGGTTGCGCCACCCAAGCGGCCAGAAGCCCGGGCAACCGCTCGACAGTCAAGGCGCGGAGGACATGGAGCCCTTCCTCTCGCTCCAGCAATTCGCGCGCGGCGAAACCGCACAGCTCTCCTACTGCGGAACCCAGAACTACGATACCGCAGCCACTGCCTATCAGAAAGCGATCACAAGCGGCATTACGAATAAATTGCGGCTGGCAGAAGCTCACCACAAACTGGGCCTGGCATGGGAAGGGAAGGGACAGCACGAGAAGGCCAAGACGGAGATGCTCCAGTCGTTGGCCATCAGGCCCAACACTCCGGAAATCCTGAACAACCTCGGTACGGTCTACACCAAGCTGGGAGACAAGGCGAATGCGCTCGCCTCATTCGAAAAAGCCGTCATGCTCCGCCCCAACTATGCCAACGCCCGCTATCACTTGGCTGAGGCCTACGAGCCCACGAACCCCAAACGAGCCATCTCGGAATACGAGACCTATCTCGCGCTGGTCGAAGGTATCCCCGATGAAGCCGGTCGCATCGCTCTCGTCCAACAACGCGTTAAAGCGTTGAAACACTAGGCATTTGGCAAGAGGGCGTGTGCTGCACATCGAACCGATTCGAGGTGCAGTGGTACAACACCTTCAACGCCGGATCTTTTCTTCCTGTTCTTCGAGCGTCTTGCAGTTGATGCAGAGGGTGGTAACCGGGCGGGCTTTCAGTCGGGGATAGGGAATCTCTTCTTCGCAGCGCTCACAGATTCCATAGATGTTCTGATCCATTCGCTCAAGCGCCTCGTCGATCTTCTTGACCAACCGTTGCTCGCGCTCACGGATCCGCATCGAAAAATTCTGCTCGGCCTCCGCAGACGCCTGATCGCTGACATCCGGGAATGCCTCCTGACCCTTTGGATTGGCAATGCCCTCACCCGCCTCCTCCAACATGGCCTTGCGCTGCCGCTCAAGGTCACGACGAATAGCCGCGTATTTTTTCCCCTGGGACGATGCCTTGGTTCTGCGCGTGGGAGTGACAGAGTGCGCCACTGATGGAGTGGGCAAAACGCGCTTGGCGGAAGATCCTGCTTTCATACTGCAACCTGGCTGAGGAGTAAACCGTCCGAAACCGGAAAACTATAACAGGGGCCTGGAGGGGGGGTCAATGGGCAGTATGTCTGGTACAAACCCGGTCTATCTGGTTCATTTGGTTTATTTGATTCATCTAGTTGGTCTTGTTGAACCAAACAAACAAGATAAACCAAATAAACTAAATAACAGTCTTGCTAGAGATCCCGGCGGCCTTCGATCGACTTCAGTAACGTCACTTCGTCGGCATACTCGATATCCATCCCGACCGGAATACCATAGGCGATACGCGAGACCCGTGCCCCGAGAGGTTTCAGTTGGTTCGTTAAATAGATCGCGGTTGCCTCGCCCACAATCGTCGGACTCGTCGCGAGGATCACTTCCTGAATTCCCCCGAGCTTCACCCGATCGACCAACTCTTCGGCCCTGATATCGGATGGTCCGACTCCGTCCAACGGAGACAAGGCACCGAGTAATACATGATATAAGCCGCGGTAGGCTCCGGCCCGCTCAATGGCATAGGTCGTACTCGGTTCTTCCACCACCAGGATTCTCGTCTGGTCCCGCTTGGGGTCGAGACAAAACTCGCAGAGTTCCCCCTCGGCGATGTTCCGGCATTGCCGGCAAAAGGAGAGTCCGTCTTTGACGGCACGGATCGCTTCGGCCAGGCGAAGCGCCTCTTCGCGCTCGGCCTTCAACACGTGAAAAGCCAATCGTTGCGCTGTTTTCTGGCCAATACCTGGAAGACGGACTAACTCGCGCACCAACCGTGCAAGTAATCCTTGTTGATCAACCGCCATGAAGAATTATTCCGCTAGAACAGTCCGGGGACATTCATTCCACCGGTGACCGATTTCATCGCGTCCGCCATCATCTCGCGAGCCTTCCGAAGGGCGTCGTTCGACGCGGCCATGACCAAATCTTGCACCATCTCCACGTCGCCACTGGTTACTACGTCGGGATCGATGACGATACCGACGACCTCCATGGCACCATTTGCCGTGACCGTCACGCTGCCACCGCCGGCCGTCCCGATTACGGTCTTCGACGATGCCTGTTCCTGCACCTTCGCCATTTGCGCCTGCATCGCCTGTGCTTGCTTCAAAAGATTTCCCATGTTGCCCATCGGGTTCTTCATTCCTCGACCTCCTTCTGGCTCGCCACAGGCCTGACCTCTGCGAGCTCTGCGCCGAACATCTCCAGCGCCTGTTTGACGACTGGATGCGCTCGTGCCTGCTCGAAGAGAGCCTGCCGTTGTTCTTTTTCCTTCGTCGCTCTGAGCTGTGCCATCGTCGGTCCGGAAGGATCCAACTCCGTTAACTCGACAATCCGCAGCCGAACCGTCTCCCCGCTCAGTCGTTCACACATCGCCGTGAGCACCGCAATATTGTCGGGCTTCTCGATCATCCCTCGGGCCACCGTCGCCTGCTTGGAAAATCCAATCGTTACGACATGACCGTTCACGCCCACGAGCCGCCCCATTTCCAGGAAAGGGGCAATATTGGAAAAGGCCGCGGCCACTTCTGTCTGAAACTGTTCCCAATTGAGCGTGACCGTATGGCGTCCGTCATCAGCCGGAGGCGATGCCACAGGCGTCGAAGCCCTTACTTCCCCAGCAGTGCCAGGGGGCCGGACGTTCGGAGGATTCGTCGCGAGGGTTCGTGGAGGCGCCGTATTCCCGACAACAGAAGACCGCGACGGCATCGGAACGGTCGGTGCAGGAGCCGTCGATTGAGGAGGCCGCGGTGCCGAGGAGGGTGTTGGGTCCGCAGGACGAGCCGGCGAAACCGGTTGGCCCGTGCGTGCTGGAACCGATAGAGGAGGGCGCGTCGTCTGGGCTGGCTGCACCGTTTGGGCTGCCTTCTCACCCGTTCGACGCAGCAATCGCGTTGCACGCACGGCGGCCGTTTCGAGCACGAACCGAGGATGCGCGCTGAGCCTGAGCGAGTCCTCTGCTTGCGTAAAAATCGCGAACAGTTCTTGAAGTGGTTCCGGCGAGAACGCGCGGGCATCAACCGCCATTTGTGCAAGGTCTTCCGCGGAAGCCTCGATCAACCCCGGCCATTCTTGAGGTGAGGTCACCACCGACACCACCAGCATGTTCCGCAGATACTCAACCACCTCTGCGCAATAGGCTCGCAGATCATGCCCTTGGTCCAACAGCTGGGCCAGTACGCGAAGCGCCGCGGCGCTCTCTTGAGCCGTAATTGCCTGAATCATGGCACGAACGAGTTCTTGTGGAACCGCTCCCAGCAGGGTTTCCAGATCCGCATGCACGATCGTCTTGCCGCCGAACGCCACCGCCTGGTCGAGCAGGCTCAGCCCATCACGCATACTGCCTTCGCTGGCCCGGGCGAGCGCCATCAGGCTCCGTTCCTCGATCACGATCTGGTCTTGATTGACCACATGGCGCAGCCGCTCGACGATCTCGGTTCGCGCAATGCGTCGAAAGTTGTAATGCTGGCAGCGGGACAGAATCGTCGCTGGAATCTTGTGAATCTCGGTGGTGGCAAAGATGAACACCACATGCGGCGGCGGCTCCTCCAGCGTCTTCAACAGCGCGTTGAAGGCCGAGTTCGACAACATGTGGACTTCGTCGATGATGTAGACCCGGTACTTCCCGCGAAACGCGGCGAACTTCACGTTCTCGCGGATCTCGCGCACATCGTCCACGCTCGTGTTGGACGCCCCATCGATCTCCATGACATCGACGGAAGTTCCCTGCGCAATTTCGAGGCAGTTGGAACAGGTGCCGCAGGGCGTGCCGGTCTGCCCTCGTTCGCAATTGAGCGCCTTGGCGAGAATCCGTGCGACCGTGGTTTTCCCCACGCCGCGGGTTCCGGAAAAGAGATAGGCTTGGGCAATTCGTTTCGTGGTGATGGAATTGACCAGCGTCTGGACGACATGCGGCTGCCCGATCACGTCATCAAACGTGCCTGGCCGGTACTTCCTGGCAGAGACTTGGTAATCCAATGTCGCGACGCTCCAATTATGAGTTCTGAGTCTTGAGTTCTGAGTTGTCAGTCCTGGGGATGGAAAAGCTCTTTGTTCCCAACTCCCAACTCAGAACTCATGACTCAGAACTTCTTCAAAGAGAGCGGGGCCAGGTGATCCTGCGGCACACAGAACTGACCGCTTACCGTTGCTTCCTTCCGGACCTGGCGGGGTTCACAGGGTTCTGTTGCACAGGGCCCAGCCCCTATCCTCAACTAGTTCTGAGTTTTGAGTGCTGAGTTATGAATGCAAAGCTGTGTTCCGTCTCCTTTATCCTCTAACTCAGAACTCAGAACTGATAACTCAGCACTTCTTTGAGTGGCGGAGAGGGTGGGATTCGAACCCACGGTCCCATTGCTGGGACGCATGCTTTCCAAGCATGTCGATTCGACCACTCTCGCACCTCTCCGCACCGATTTTCGCGAGGCGGCATCTTAACACGCGGTCTGATGACCGGCAAGGTGACCACCAGTGCTCATCGCCATGCCATTGACCCTCCCCGGTTCCCTTCCTATACTGCAAAGAACTCATGGAGAGATGTAGCGATGAAGATTCTCATCGGGCTGGGTATTTTAGTCGTGTTCTTGGTGGCAGCCATCTTTTCGCTGCCCTTCATGATCGACCTCAACAAGTATCAAGACCACTATAAGCCGTTGATCGAAGAGGCGCTCAATCGCAAGGTTCAGCTGCAAGACATCCGCCTGACAATGTGGCCGCGGATCGGTGCCAGGGTGGCCGGGTTTGCCGTACTGGACGACCCAGCGTTTGGTCCAACTCCCTTTACCTCTTTCACGTCGCTGGACGTCGGGGTTAAACTCATGCCGTTGCTCAGCGGCAAGGTCGAGGTCGAAGACATCACGATCCGGGTTCCTGTTATCACGGTCATCAAAAATAAGAACGGTGTTCTGAACGTCTCGACCATTGGTCGAACAGGCGTCGAGTTGCCTAAAACTCCATCGCGGGCGCCGATTCCATCGACCGAAGGCCCGCTCAAAATCCTGGCACTGTTGGCCGTGGATCGAGTCTCTATCGTCGGCGGAACACTGACCTACCGTGATCTGTCAGCTGCCAAACCGACTGAGTATGTGTTTCAGGACATGAAGTTACTGTTCCACTCCATTCGTCTCGGCCAAACCCCGAGCCTGCATTTCAGCGCCCTTGTCCAACCGTTCAATCTGCCGGTGACGCTGGA
>JANYEF010000110.1 GCA_025363325.1 Nitrospira sp.
TCTTGGGATTTTCAGCGTCTGGATCCTCGATGAGAATGTCAATGGCCTTACCCAATTCAGCCACCGCGGCCATGGCATCCCCCTTTTCCTCATACACATGGGCCAAGAGTTCGAGGAACGGGACGCAACGAGGCCCGGCAGCCAAGTATTCGCGCAACAAGGATTCGGCCAGCCAGAAGTCTTGTCGCCCGATCGCTTCATTGGCGAGGGACTCAAATGCTTGCCGAGCCGTAACAAGACTGCCTAGGCGTAGATGCAGCGTGGCAAAGAGCCGGCGCGCTTCCGTGTTGAGAGGATCAAGCGCGAGCAACTCTTTCAACGCAGTGGACGACCGGCCGTACTTGCCGGTGTTCATGTGGGTGATGGCTTCTTCGAGAAGCGCGCTTTTCTTGCTGTAGCCGACAACACCCCGTTTATGTATCCGGGAGGGAGTCTTTTTGTCAGCTTTTTG
The DNA here is from genome assembly GCA_025363325.1 of Nitrospira sp. Lineage (GTDB taxonomy): Bacteria > Nitrospirota > Nitrospiria > Nitrospirales > Nitrospiraceae > Palsa-1315. The sequence goes on from JANYEF010000110.1 coordinate 452, forward strand.
AGGGGATTTCTTGTCGGTCCGCACGTTACAACCTTAGCAGATCATTGAAAGATGCAAAGTGGCTCCCTTGGCCGCCTTGCACCAGATTTCTCTTCCGTGCGGTTTCTCACGATCTTGAGGGGACAAACCGGTCGGAGAAAGGCAATCCTAGTGCCATTATGGTCTTCATGCTGGATTTAAATATCCTTGATTATTAAGGTGTTAGTCGAGGCCCTCCTCCTCCTCTTCCTCACTCCTCCTTCAAAAATGAACAAGCCCGTCAAGAATCGCCGTCGAGAGAGCCTTCTCTCGGAGCGACTACGGGGAGGCTCCCAATAGATGGGCCGGCCCTACCGTGGGAACCCGCGAAGCAGGAGCCAAGGTTGAGTAGACAAAGGGGGCATCCTTGAACAGAATATCGAGCAAACCAAGCACCAGCCCGGCCGTCTGATCGCTGAAATCTGGTGCTAATCGGTGGTTGCCGTAGCAACTCTCCTGCAGCAGATACGCTAGTCTGGTTGTGTCGATGACGAGCCTTATGGTACCGTCCTCTACTTCCATTTTCATGCTCGACGTGGTCCGGGGGATGATCGATCTCTCCACATGCATTGCTTGTACATCATGAAATTTTTCTCTTTCGGACAATTGAGGTGGATCAGGCAGGCCTCTCTCGTCTGTCTACTGACAGCGCTGAGTGGCCTTCTGCTTCCTCTCACTCCGTGGGCTGAATCTGGAGGGAGCTCGTCTGGGCGAGTCTCCCTCGACTTCAACGATGTCGAACTCTCTGTTTTTGTTCGCTTCATCAGCGAGTTGACCGGTAAGAACTTTGTCTTGGACGAAGTCGTCAAGAAGGCCGGGGGGAAAATCAGCGTGTATTCTCCTACCAAGGTCACGCACGACCAAGCGTACAGCATGTTCGTGGCGGCGCTTGAGGTTAGTCGTCTGACTGTCATCACGAAAGGGAATGTCCATCAAATCGTGGCGATGGGGGACCTTCCTCCTGAACGAGGGGCCTTCGTCTACAAACTCAAAAACGCCAATGCGACCGACCTTGCCGCCATCCTGACCAATCTCGTCGCCCGATCTCAGACCGTGGCACAGACGGCGCCAGGCGCACGTCCACCGTTCAGGCCGCTGAGCGAATTCGAAGCCCCCGTCCAGGTCTTTGCGGACAAGGCCACGAACTCCATCATCATCAGTTCAACCAAAAGTGCCTACACCAAGTTGCAGTCCGTCATTCGAGACTTGGATACACGCCGGAAGCAGGTCTTTGTCGAAGCCGTCATCTTGGAGGTGCAGGTCGATCGACTCAGACAGATAGGGAGCGACCCTATTCAGGTCATAGGTTCGGGCAAGAGTGGTTCACTGCAAGGCATTGCTGGACTCAATAGTGCACCAGAAAATTTGGCAGCCATCGCGCAGACCATTAGTGGGGCCGCTGCTGGCGCTGCAACCGGAGGAGTGTCCCTCCTCAACACGATCAACGTGCGCGCATTCCTACAACTGTTGTTGAGCCTCACGGACACGAATGTCCTGTCGACCCCCCAAGTGCTCGCCGCAGATAATCAGAAAGCCAAGATCGTCGTGGGTGAAAATCGTCCGTTCCCAACTGGCCAGGCCCAGGGAATCACGGGTGGTACCCTTGTCACGATCGAGCGAAAGGATGTCGGCGTCACACTGGAAATCACGCCACAAGTATTAGAGGACGACCTGATCCGATTAGAAATCAAGCAGGAGATCACCGCGATCCAGGAGAATGTCGCACAAACGATCGGGAGCGGCACAGCCAGCATCCCGGTCGGACCCACCACGTCCAAACGGTCGATGGAAACGACCACCATCGCGAAAGATCAACAGACGATCGTGATCGGCGGGCTCGTGCGGGATAACATCACCATCAGCGAGCGAAAAGTTCCGCTCTTGGGCGATATCCCGTTCTTGGGTTGGCTGTTCAAATTCCAAAGCCGACAGACCGAGAAGCTTAACCTGCTGGTGTTCCTGACCCCAACCTTAGTCAGGGATGAGGCAGACATGGTGGAGTTGAATGCCCGTAAATCAGCGGAACTGGGGACAATTCAGCGCGAAAATCGGATTGAAGAACCCACGAGGCTCAAGCAAGATGTCTTGGAAAAACTCGAACGCCAGAATGGAACCCCCCGCTCTCTTCCGAATACAGTAGATCCATCCGTTCCGCTCCAGCCACCCGTGCAACCTGAGTAATATCCGATCAAGCGCGTCGGCGATTGCTGCCTTGGCTCATACCTCACACAAATCCATCATCCACCCTCTCTCCGAAGGCAAGAGTCGTTACGGTGGCCTAAACACACCGTGACGTCAGCAAATCAATCTAACTGCTATAAAGATTTGGTCGGCCAGGGGTATGGGGTGAGTGACGGGTTTCGAACCCGCGACCTCCGGATCCACAATCCGGCGCTCTAACCAACTGAGCTACACCCACCATACGGAGAAGACATTCGCCACAGGTTCTGTGGCGGAGAGGATTCTAACAAAGAGAGAAGAAGACCCGCAACTCTATGTCGTCCGTTCAGCCCCGCGCGTCAAAGGCCGCCTGCATGTCGATGAGAATTTCGGCGGCGGCGGCGGCGGGGTCCGAAGCATCTCTGATGGGTCGGCCGACCACCACGTAGTCAGCCCCCGCTGAAATCGCCTGGGTCGGCGTGGTCGCCCTGGCATGATCATCGACACCTTTGCCGACCGGACGCACACCGGGTGTGACGATGAGAAATCGCGGACCGACCTTGGGACGGAGGATCGCCGGTTCTTCTCCCGAGGCCACCACCCCATCACAGCCTACCTCGGACGCCAATAAGGCGCGCGCGGCGACCAAGTCCTGGACGCTCCGCTGAATGCCCATCTCGCGGAGATCCTGGCTGTCAAAGTTGGTCAGGACCGTCACCGCCAACAGTTTCAATGCGGACTCTCCACGGCCCTGGACGGCTGCGGCCAACGCCTTCCGGTTTGCATGAACCGTCAAGAATTCCACGCCCATCGCCGCAACCAACGCCGTGGCCCGACGAACCGTTTCCTCGATATCGAGGAACTTGAGATCCAGGAACACCCGCTTGCCTCGCGTGATCAGGCGTTGCACCATCTCCGGTCCAGCGGCAGTGTAGAGTTCGAGTCCGACCTTCACAAATGCGATCTGGCCATGCACTCGTTCGAGCAGCCGCTCGGCTTCATCGCGTGAGGGCACGTCGAGGGCCATGATTAAGCGGTCACGGGCAATGATAGTTGACACAGGCTTGTCCTTTTGAAGAATGGCTCACCTTGACGCTTCATTGAGCCGTATGGTACAAATGCGCTCTTTTTCTACAGGAGTCTACTATGCCAGTTGTACACAAATCGACGATTCGCCGAGCCCGCCAGTCCGTGAAGCGACACGATCGCAATCGAGCGACGCTGGGCGCCCTCAAGAGCATCGTCAAGAAAGTCCAAGCGGCCGTGGCTGAGAAGAAAGTCGAGGATGCGAAGGTATCCCTGCGCCAAGCCACGTCGGCCCTCGGCAAGGCCGTGACAAAGGGTGTGATGAAACCGAACACGGCTTCGCGCCGGATACCTTCGCATCCTCGACTTTCTTCTCAGCCACGGCCGCTTGGACTTTCTTGACGATGCTCTTGAGGGCGCCCAGCGTCGCTCGATTGCGA
>JANYEF010000115.1 GCA_025363325.1 Nitrospira sp.
GCTTGGGATCTTTGGCGGCCTTGCCGAGGCTTTCGACGATCTGCGTCGGCGTCGGCAGGTCGGGGTCGCCGATACCAAGATTGATGATATCGACGCCTTTAGCAATCGCGGCCTGCTTCATCGTATCGATCGCGGCGAACAGATATGGGGGCAGGGTCTTGATTCGAGTGGCAACTTCAATGGGGAAACCAGACATGTTCGATCGGACTCCTTTCGTGGGAATAGCGTTCAGCCGTCAGCTCTCAGAAGTTTGCTGAGAGCTGATGGCGGACAGTTCGCTGTGAGGCTATTGAGAGTACTTCAGAGCAGTGCTGGCAATCAACGTGCAGGCGTAAGTAGGTGGTTCACCAGCCGATCGGCAATTTGGTGAGACAACCACATCTGAGGGAGAGCGCCCGTCAAGACTTGCTGAGCGGTCAACTGCGCACGGGCCAGATCCGGCTCGCATTCACGACAGAGCGCATCGATGCCGTCCATTTCGATTTCCAAATGAAACAACAATCCATAAGCGCGTGTGCCAAAGCGAAAGGCTTGGAGTGGCGCAATCTCAGAGCCAGCCAAGGCCACGCAATCGAGTGGCAAGTCGAAGACCTCTCCGTGCCATTCGAAGACCGAGAGAGCTTCAGGGAAGCTTTCGAACACCGGATCTTTCTTGCCCTCGTCGGTTAAACGGATGCGCGTTTTGCCGATTTCCAATGCGCGACCGGGCCGAATCGGTGCGCCTAAGGCCTTGGCCATGAACTGACTGCCGAGACACACGCCGATGACGGGCGTACCCGAGACCAGGGCGGAACGAATAAATGCCGTCTCCTCTGCAATCCACGGATCAGGATCATTGACCGACATCGGTCCGCCCATCACGATAAGCAGGTCGCCTGGATCGGGCGGCAAGCCATCCTTCGGCACAAGGTAGTAGTCGAGAGAGACGCCAAGGTTTGTCAGTGCCGTTGCGAAGGCTCCAGGCCCTTCAAAGGGAACGTGTTTCAGACAGACTGCGCGCATTGACACTCCGGGGCGATGTGATTAGGCTGGAGCCGTTGAGATGTGAGACATATCCGATTGAAGCGCCGATATCAAGTGAGGTCCGAGAGAGGCTGTCAGAAATTCTAAATGCCGACCATACTGAGGAAAGGCCCGTATCGTTTTTTCTTTTACGCAGGTGACCGAGAAGAACCGATCCATGTCCATGTTGAGCGCGATCAGAAGGTCGCGAAGTTTTGGTTGGCGCCGATACGCTTGCATGCCAGCGGCGGATTTTCACGAATCGAGATTCGGCGGATTCACCAACTGGTCGATGTACATGCCGATGAGCTGAGGGAGGCTTGGGATGCGTATTTCAACGGTTGAGGCGGAAGTGCCTGTTGTCGCGAAGGTGACAGTGACGGACGATACCCTGAGTGTTGATCTGAGCGATGGAAGAACGATTTCCGTTCCATCGGCTTGGTTCCCCAGGCTTCTGCACGGGACGAGAAAAGAGCGAAATCACTGGCGATTGATCGGCAAGGGTTGCGGGATTCACTGGCAAGACCTTGATGAGGATATCAGCGTCGAAAACCTCTTGCTCGGGCAGTCGTCCGGTGAAAGTCAAGCGTCTCTCGAAAAGTGGCTGTCAGCAAGACCGTCTCGCCTCACAACCGGCGCCAAGAAACACCGCTGACGCGGCGTCCCTCCTGCCACAGCGATTCTCTGCCGAAAAATTGAGCGACTGCACTGATTCTGGGTTGTCTTTTCTGTATCGAGACTAAATTAGAGACCGATCCGCCCATCACGATGAGCGGTCGTCCGAATCGGGCGGCAAGCCATCCTTCTGAACAAGGTGGTAGTCGAGAGCCACGCCAAGGTTCGCGAGCGAAGCCGCACAGGCTCCCAAGGCCTTCGAAGGAGAAATGTTGGAGACAGATAGCGCATTGACACCTCGGGGAAATCGAATTAGGCTTCCACAACGTTGAGATATACCGTGATTCCCACGCCTGCTTCAAGTTGGATATTTTGGAAGTTTTATGGAATACAGACTTACACGACTTGTTCATGACTCAACTGCTTTCGTGCCCATCTCACAGGAAGAGTACGGTGCACTCACGGTCCAAGATCCCTTTTTTATAGTAGGCGGTTTCAAGTTCCAAGTGCAACGGGTGAATGATGGCGCAGGTGCGCATAGACTTCCAGGGGCGTGGCAAAGTCGAG
>JANYEF010000120.1 GCA_025363325.1 Nitrospira sp.
GTCACCTCTGCCAGATCAAGGCGAAGCCCTTCGATGTTGGGCCGTCGACCTAAGGCCTGGAGAATTTCCTCGCCGACGTAGGACCGCTCTCGTCCGTCTTTCATCACCCACACGATTTTCCCCGTTGCCTCATGAGTCACACGCAGCAACTGCGCGCCCGTGACGACTTCAATGCCCTCGTCGATCAATGCAGCTTCAAGCGCGCGTCCGACATCCTCGTCCATCTCAGAAAGGAGCGTCCGTCCCCGTTGAAGGATCGTGACCTTCGTCCCAAGTCGAGCAAAGAACTGACCGAGTTCGAGGGCAACAGCCCCACCGCCCAGAATAATCAAGGAACCCGGTTGGGCGCGGAGATCGAGGATCGAATCGCTCGTGAAATATCCGGCTTGGGCCAAGCCAGGAATCGGAATCTCACTGGGCCTCGACCCCGTGGCCAGAATGAACGAGCTGGCCGACAAGACGGTGTCTCCGGCGGTGATCTCGCCGGGCGACCGGAAGACCGCCTGCGATTGATAGAGCGTGAGCCGCGGGTCGTGAAGCTGCTCAATACGATAGTCGGCAAACTCGCGCACCAGCCGATCCTTTCGATCCACGATCGCCGACAGATTGGCCCGGACCGAGACCGGGGAGAGTCCGAACTCCTTCGCCCGCCTGAAGAGGGCTGCGACTTCGGCAGACCGAAGGATGGCCTTGGTCGGCATGCAGCCACGCAGAATACAGAGCCCTCCGAGCGGACCCTGATCCACAATCGCCACGTCGGCGCCGGCATCGCGCGCGGTCCGTGCCGCGGCATAGCCCGCCGACCCGCCGCCGATGACCACCACATCATGAGTCGTTCGTTGTGCCCACATCGTTGAGAGGGGGAGAATACCACTACCCCATAGGCCGCTGCCATGCCGAGCCGATATGATGGACTGTTCATGCAGGCCTACAGGAGGTGACGGAATTGCTCATGCATGAGATGGAAAACCCAAAAACCTGGTCCCTTAAGGCCGGCGAAAGGGCATAGCCATTGCATTGTTCGGAGCCCATGCGGATACATCAACTCTTTATCGGACTGGGCTTGTCTTTATCGGACTGGGCTTGGTCTGCATCACCTTGGCCGCGTGCACAGCGGGCGACACAACCGCCCCGGTCACAAGCGGAGGCGGCGGCACACCGGCAGCCCCACCCGCATCTCCGCCCATCACGGCCGGCGCGTTTCCTATTCTCTTCATCACACAAGTTCCAGTGAGCGGAGACTTCACGGCCATCACTGCGACCTTCGGCAATCACATTCCCAGCATGCAACAAGCACCGCGCGGAGGTGATCTCTGGATACGCTATCCCGACGGCACGTTAAAGAATCTGACCAAAGCGGCCGGCTTCGGCATGGAGGGCATGCAGCTCGATCAAGCCATTGCTGTGCGCGACCCCAGCGTGCATTGGGACGGCCAGAAGGCGATCTGTTCGATGGTGATCGGCGCACCGACGCAACAATTCCAAGTGAAAGACTTTGTCTGGCAGCTATACGAAATCACAGGCCTCGGCAAGAACCAGACGCCCGTCATCACCAAAGTGCCAAACCAGCCACCGGACTATAACAACGTCTCCCCGCTCTACGGCACGGACGACCGGATCCTCTTCACCTCCGACCGTCCGAGAAGCGGCGAGCGACACTTACATCCACAGCACGATGAGTATGAATCCACGGCGGTCGTGTCAGGACTTTGGAGTCTCAACTCGTCCAACGGCGATCTGTTCTTGTTGAACCACGCCCCCTCGGGCAACTTCACACCGATCGTCGATAGTTTCGGACGCGTCGTCTTCACACAGTGGGATCACCTCAAGCGGGATCAGCAGGCGGACGCCGACAAGTACGGGAGCGGCACGAACGGGACCTTTACCTGGGTGAGCGAAGCGGCCAATGCGCAGAAAAATGCGACGCTGATCGGCTCCGAGGTATTCCCTGAACCGCGCGTCGACCAAGAGGTCGCCGGTACGAACATGAACAAGCACGACTTCAATCAATTTTTCCCCTGGACCATCTTGGAAGACGGCACGGAGAGCGAAACGCTCAACCACCTTGGACGGCACGAATTGCACAGCTATCTGCCCTCGAGCCTGAACGACGATCAGAACGTCATCGAATTTTTCGGCCAGCTGACGCGGTTCAACCAAAACGCGATCACCAATTTGTTCCAGATCAAGGAAGACCCGCTAAAACCCGGCCGCTATTATGGCGTGGATGCGACCGAATTCGGTACGCGCGCTGCCGGACAGATCGTAAGCCTCGACTCGCCGCCGAGCCAAAATGCGGATCAGATCGCCGTCACCTACGTGACGCACCGCGACACGAGCGGCTTCAACGAAGACAACCAACCACCTGCGCCGAATCATTCCGGCCATTATCGCGATCCGCTGCCACTCTCGGACGGCACGCTCATCGCCGCCCACACGGCGGAAACCAGAGCGGAAGGGCCGACCGGCAACACGAATCCATCGCGTTACGATTTTCGATTGAAGACGACGAAAGTGCTTCCGAACGGATTCCGGGGCGCGAACCAACCGCTCACCGCAGGCCTGAACAAAACAATCTCCTACTGGGACCCGGACAAGAAGCTCACCTACAGCGGCAATCTTTGGGAACTGCAACCGGTAGAGGTGAAACCGCGCACCAGGCCAGCCAAGCTCACGATCGCGCTGCCCTCCCCTGAGCAACAGGTCATGCAGCAACTCGGTATCGATCTGGCCGCGCTACGGGCGTATCTGGTCCAGAACGACCTCGCCTTGGCCGTCACGCGGAACGTCACTACGCGGGACGACTTCGACAAACAACAGCCCTTTAATTTGCGTGTGCCAGGCGGGGTACAACACGTCGGCACAAACGGCAAGATCTACGATGTGCAACATCTGCAGTTTTTTCAGGCCGATCAAGTACGCGGAATCGGTGGGATCAACAATCCAAGACCTGGTCGCCGAGTCTTGGCGAGGGCCCTGCACGACAACGGCGCCCTCGCAAGCAACAAACCGAATCCGACCGGGCCGGCAGGCAGCGTCAAGATCGCAGCAGATGGATCGGCCGCGGCCTTTGTCCCGGCACGGCGCGCGCGCTCGTGGCAGCTAACCGATCCGCAAGGCACGCCGGTCGTGCGCGAGCGCTACTGGGTGACATTTCAACCAGGCGAAGTCCGCGTCTGCACCTCCTGTCACGGCATCAACGAGAAGGATCAAGCCGGACAAACCGCCCCGACGAACCAACCACTAGCGTTGCTTGAATTACTCCAATATTGGAAAGCGCAGAACCCCTGACATTCCATGTGGGCTTCACCGACTCCTTCGTAGTCGAACAACCTCGAATCACCCCGTCAGGCTTGCAGGATGCTCAAAAAGGCCGTTCAGCAAGGCCGCAGCGAGCGAAGGGCCGAGGCGTACCCTCTGGGATACGTTGAGGGTCTGAACGATGCGAGAACGAAGCTGGCGGACTTTTTCAGCATCCTGCTATAGTGTGCGCATGATCCAACCAGGCCGCTATCGGCACTATAAAGGGCAGGATTACGAGGTGCTCGGCACGGCCAAGCACACAGAAACGGAAGAGGAGTTTGTCGTCTATCGCGCACTCTACGGCGTTCGAGGGCTGTGGATCAGACCAATGGCGATGTTCCTCGAAACGGTGATCGTGGATGGTCGCCCTTGTCCGCGATTCCAGTTCCTTGCTACCCCCTAGAGCCCCTCAGGTCCTTGCATCTCTCCCGCCCATTCCCCCCCTCTTGCCCCCGACTGTCGCCCGGACAGAGCCTTCAAGGCTTAAGTATTTCCAGCAGGGTCCGATACAGACATTGTGAGGTCAACCATGCCGATTATACGTGCAGTCAATGGCATCGTCGAAATGCATCCCGCGCTATCGGTGTCTCCGCGTCCACCTGCGACTCAGGTTGCCTCGGCTGGTCGGGAGGATCGCAAAAAGGAGCAGGCGCGCCAGACTGCTGACCAGGCGACACGTCTCGCTCAGCAGGCTTACCAACAACAGGCCCATCAGGACATTGCACCCAAGCCGGCGCTCCTTGCTCAGGACTTGATGACCTCGCCCGTAACAAGTTTGCCCTCCGATCGCACCCTGTTGGAGGCATGGAGCGTCATGAAACATAAGGGGATTCACCATCTCCCTGTGACGTCGGTCCATGGCGCGTTGGTCGGAATGATATCGGATCACGACCTGCTGCCCTATGCGCATGAGTTGGAATCCGTTAATTCGCCAGGACCGTCCGCTGGGCACATACTTGCCCATGTGATGAGCAGCCGGGTCTTGTCCGCCACTCCAACGACGGAGATCCACGAGATTGCCCGTGTCATGCTCGATGAACACGTGAGTGCGATTCCGATCCTCGACAGCTCCCGCCACCCAGTCGGGATTCTATCAACCAGCGATATTCTCCGAGCCATCGCCCACCAAAGCCCACTCGAACTCTGGACGTAACCAACTCTTAACGCTCTGATTGCCTTCCAGCGCTGCGTGAGTCACAGGATCTCGTGGTGCCTCTGAGCAAACCGAGAACGACGCTGGCGGACTTCTCAACATCCTGCCAGCCGGTTAGGCCAACCAGGTCCATTGCGAGAAGGTGGCTGCCTGCCCGACCCTCTGCCCCTCTGCATCCACGACATTCCAGATGAGGGCGTTCTCGACGAGAAAGCGGCGTCCTGTTGAAGTTATTCTCACACCTCGATAGGTATTCAGATAGCCGTCGGTCTTGGCTTGTTCTAACATCGATTCGCGTTCGGCCTGATTCGTAGGCTCCGCCGTTAGCCGCGACGGGGTCTTTACAAGTTGCTCCCATGTCAGCTCCCATAGCTCTAATGCGACTTGATTGCCGTAATTGAGGAGAGGATCCTCTTCCAGCCCGTGGGAGACGACGGCGAACGGTGAGAGAAAGAGGGCATGGGCCTGATAGCCAGAATCGCCCGCTCGTTCGAGGAGTTCACGCCCGGTCCAGTGACGGAAACTATTGAGGAGCAGTTGCGACCACTCCATGATGGCGGGATTGGTCCATATCTGAGGAGTCACGGCTCATTCCTCTAGATGTAACCGCGGGGAAGGGGCCTTGTACCCACCGACCAGGCGGTGGTACCACGTCCATGTGCTCAACGCAAGAATATGGTGAGTGCTCTTGTACAGACGATAGGAGGACTCTGTATAATGTCGCCTTCACTCGGATGAATCCTTTCGAGAGAGACCGATCATTGAGGAGTCATTATGGCCGCTCAGACCCTCTTCGAAAAAATCTGGGAGTCCCACGTTGTCCGCGCAGAACCGGACGGAACCACCCTGCTCTATGTCGATCGTCAGTTAGTCCACGAGGTGACATCGCCGCAGGCGTTTGAAGGACTCAAGCTCTCGGGCCGGAGGCCTCGCCGTCCGGGTGCCACGTTAGCGGTGCCGGATCACAACGTCCCGACCACCGACCGAACCCTGGGCATCGCCGATCCCCTCAGTGCGAAACAGATCCGGACGCTGGAGGAGAATTGCCGTGACTTCGGCATCACGCTCTTCGGCATGAACGACATCCGTCAAGGCGTGGTGCACATCATCGGACCGGAACAGGGCTTTACCCTGCCGGGGACAACCATCGTGTGCGGCGATTCGCATACTTCGACACATGGTGCGTTCGGCGCCTTGGCCTTCGGCATCGGCACCAGCGAAGTGGAGCATGTGCTAGCCACCCAGTGCTTGGTGCAGAAACGACCCAAGAACATGGAGGTCCGCGTCGACGGCATGTTGTCGGAGCTCTGTTCGGCCAAGGACGTCATTCTCGCGATCATCGGAAAGATTGGAACAGCCGGTGGAACTGGCTATGTCATCGAATACACGGGCTCGGCGATCCGCGCCCTCAGCATGGAAGGGCGCATGACGCTCTGCAACATGTCGATCGAGGGCGGCGCGCGCGCCGGGATGGTCGCACCGGACGAGAAGACCGTCGCCTATATCAAAGGACGTCCATTGGCTCCAAAGGAAGAGCTGTTCGAGCAAGCCGTGCAAGCATGGCAGCAGCTCAAGACCGATTCGAACGCGACATACGATATGACCGTCACGATGCGGGCCGAGGACATCGCGCCGCAAGTCAGTTGGGGGACAAATCCCGGGATGGTGACCGGCATCGATCAACGAGTGCCGGACCCGCGTACGATCACCGACGAGAACCAGCGCCAGGCCACTGAGCGGGCGTTGGAATACATGGGCCTCATCCCGAACATGCCCATGACAGATATCAAAATCGATACGGTGTTCATCGGATCCTGTACCAACTCACGCATCGAAGACCTCCGCCTGGCAGCCAACTTGGCCAAGGGCAAAAGTGTCGCCACTGGAGTGCGGGCGATGGTGGTGCCGGGCTCAGGCCTGGTAAAACAGCAGGCTGAACAAGAAGGGCTCGACCGACTGTTCAAAGAGGCGGGATTCGAGTGGCGGGAAGCCGGCTGCAGTATGTGCCTGGCGATGAATGCCGACGTGCTTCAGCCAGGAGAGCGCTGCGCCTCGACCAGCAATCGAAATTTCGAGGGGCGCCAGGGGGCCGGCGGCCGGACCCATCTCGTGTCGCCGGCGATGGCAGTAGCCGCAGCGGTCGAGGGACACTTCGTCGATATCCGAACCTGGACATAGAGGACCCATGCAAGCCTTTACCATCATGACAGGTCTGGTCGCGCCGCTAGACCGCGTCAATGTCGATACCGATCAAATCATCCCGAAGCAATTTCTGAAGACGATCAAGCGGACCGGGCTCCGCGAAGGGTTGTTCTACGATTGGCGTAAACAGAAGGACGGTTCACAGGACCCGGCGTTCTTTTTGAATCAACCGCGATTTCAGGGCGCGACGATTCTCCTGACGCGCGATAACTTTGGGTGCGGATCGTCGCGTGAACATGCCCCCTGGGCGCTCCTCGACCAGGGCTTCCGTTGTGTCATCGCGTCGAGCTTCGCCGATATCTTCTACAACAACTGCTTCCAAAACGGCATGCTGCCCGTGGTGCTGAAAGCCGACGAGGTCTTGGCGATGATGAAAGGCGTCCTTGCGACGCCCGGGTACCAACTGACGGTGGACCTCGGAAGCCAGACAGTGACCGCCCCTGACGGTACCCGCTCTCACTTCGAGATCGACCCCTTCCGAAAAGACTGCTTGTATCGGGGTCTCGACGCCATAGGATTGACGTTGCAACACGAGGCAGCCATTGCAGCCTACGAGACTCGACGGAAAGCCGAGGCTCCCTGGTTATTCACAGATCTTCGCCCTAACCCAGGGAGAGCGTGATGAAAAAGCTCTTTCTGATGCTCGTATTCTTGTGCTTCATCGGCGCGGCCTATCTGCTCATTGCCTTCAACTACAGCTATTCCGACGGCAGTCGAGCCGGCTACATTCAGAAATTTTCCAACAAAGGGTGGGTCTGCAAGACCCACGAGGGCGAGTTGGCGATGACCACCGTGCCAGGGCTCGCGCCAGTACTCTGGCAGTTCACCGTCGGGGATGACAAAGTCGCGTCACAGCTCACGCAAGCGATGGGGAAACGGCTGGTGCTTCACTATAAAGAGCACCGGTACCTGCCGACGACCTGCTTCGGAGAGACCGCCTACTTCGTTGATCGGGTTGAGGTCACTGAATAAATTCCCGCCTCTCTCGACTCCAGCCCAAAATTTCCCGCTGAAAGCAGCGCGACAGAACAACTTCGATAAGACAACCGACATTACTGATCCCCATTCATGCCACCTCGCACACACCAGAATTGGACACTGTGGGCCCAGTTGATGAAGGTCGCGCCGCCGCCCAAGCCGAAATGCACGCCCCACGAGCCCCCGGGATCCTCATCAATCCTCGCCGCCGTCCAATAGACGTTTGACCGGACAGCCAGAAACGGATGGCCCGGTGGCAGGGTCGGACCCGGAGGGGCCACGGAGGGATCCACCAGACTGCTCAACTCTGGCATGGACGGCAGCCGCCAGCCTTTCTGGCCTCCGACAGTTTTCTCGATACAGGTGCGGCGGGCCACGCTCCACCTGGCAGTCGTCGTCTGCGGAGACCTCTCCCAGACCAAGCCGGTTTCTTTATCCAACACCGCATCGCTGTGGAAGGCCGGCAGGATGACGAACCGTTGCGCTGCCGGCAGAGCGTTGTCCAAGGTTTTGGTGACGCCGGACAGATCGGTCGGTACTCCTTGTGCGCCCACAGCTGCGTCTGTACTGCCATAGCCTGCCACAAGCAGCCCGCCAAGCACCAGCGCGCCCATCGTGACGGTGAGAAACCGTCGCCTCTTCATCACTCCCTCCCAATGCGGGTTAGATCCACTTCTTCCGGTTGAAAAATCCCAGCATGCCGATCGCGATCGCCACCATGACGCCGAGCACTAGCGGGTAGCCCCATTCCCACTTCAGCTCCGGCATGTGCTCGAAATTCATCCCATAGATACCGACGATGAAGGTCAGCGGCATGAATATCGTCGTAATGATCGTCAGAACCTTCATCACCGCGTTCAGCCGATAGCTGATGCTCGACAGATAGATTTCGAGACTGGCTGAGACCATTTCGCGAAGCGTTTCGATAGTATCCACAATCTGAACCACGTGATCGTACACATCGCGGAAGAACACCTTCGTCGATTCCTGTAAGAATGGGCATTCCGATCGGGAGAGATTGTTCGTCGCTTCACGGAGTGGCCATACCGCCCGCCGCAGAAACAGCAACTGCCGTTTGAGTGCGTGAATCTGTCGCAGCGTCTCCGGTTTAGGATCGTTGACCACCAGATCTTGCAGCGCTTCGATCTTCTCGCCTAACACCTCCAAGACAGCGAAGTATTGATCCACAATCGCGTCGACTAGTGCGTAGAGCAGGTAATCGGCCCCGGAATGCCGCAGGCGTCCCTTACCCCCACGAAGATGACCCCGCACCGGTGTGAAGACGTCGGTCCCGTTTTCTTGGAAGGACAGCACAAAGCTCCGCCCAAGGACCAGACTCACCTGTTCGACGATGATATCCTGCCGGTCGGTGACTGACAGCATCTTCATCACCAGGAACAAGCAGGTCTCATAGTCGTCGAGCTTCGGCCTCTGATCGGTATTGGCAATATCTTCAAGGAGCAAGGGATGGAGCTGAAACTGCTTCCCGAACGATTCCAAAATGTCCATCTTGTGGACGCCACCGACATCCACCCAGGTAACAGACTCATCGGTTGGTGGCGCAAGCTGATCGAGCGACGGGTCTTGGCGTTCGTCGCAGCGAGTGCCGGCGTAGTTGAAGGCTGTGATCGTGACCTTGTCCGTTTTTTTCTCGCCGATATGGACAAGGGTGCCCGGGGGGAGCCCCGTCTTTCTGGATCGTTTCTGGACCAGCTTCATCGGTAGAGACCTCGCAGGACACCCTGCTTGTACGCAGGTTCTCTGCGATGGTCAAGAGGACCGTCGGCGCGGGTCGCCGGCTGCCGGCTTTCCGCTTTGCCAATCCAGCGAGACCTGCTACTCTTCCGGTTCATCTCTACGAGGCATGCAACATGGAACAAGAATTGGCAGCGTTGGTCGAAGCGGTCCGGAACGCCGGCGCGAAGGTGCGTGAACTGGTCAGGGTTGGGTTCGAGATACAGACGAAGCCGGACCGTTCTCCGGTCACCACCGTGGACCACGAGGTCAACCGCATCCTGCATGAGATGCAGCGCCGGGAGTTTCCACAGGATGGATGGCTCTCGGAGGAGTCCCCCGACGATCCGGCTCGACTCACCCATGCGCGCGTCTGGATAGTGGACCCCATCGACGGCACAAAGGCCTTAGTGAATCGGATGCCGGAGTTCTGCATTTCTGCCGCCTTGGTCGAACGAGGCGTCCCAGTCGTCGCCGCAATCCTCAATCCCTCGACCGACGAACTCTTCACTGCGGTACGCGGCGGCGGACTATCCGTAAACGGCACACGCGTCACCCTCTCACCTCCTCATGAGTTCGAGCCCGTCATTATGGTCGGTGCGTGGGAATTCCGGATCGCCAGATGGTCGACCCTCGCCGAGACCACTCCATGCCGCCCCATGTATTCCATCGCCAACGCACTGGCCCTGGTCGCCGCCGGTCGCGTCCAGGCTGCTTTGACCATCGAACCGGAACACGAATGGGATGTGGCTGCCGGAGTCCTGCTCATTACAGAAAGTGGCGGCGCCATCAGCGACGCGGACGGGAAGCCCTTCGTCTTTAATCAGCCGACACCGAAGTTTCGTGGCGTCATCGCTGTGGCTGCCACGTCCGACAAGGACCTGCATGCCAACCTCCAGACCCACGCCGAACAGGCTCGCTCGCAACCCGAAAGATAGCAAGCCACTCCATGACCATCGCCCTATGAGTCCGCATGTTCATCGCGGTTCTTGGAAAAATCGCACAGGATGGGTTCCTCGTGAGACGACCCTCGACAAGCTCGGGACGTCTTGAACCCTTCGAAGGGCATATTTCGGTATTCGCGCGAGACTCGCGGAACGGGTGAGACAGACGGCGGTTCGAGGTCCGAAGTTCGAGGTTTTCTGTACTTCGAACCCAGAACTTCGAACTTTGGATCGCGCCTGTCGCGCACGTCTTGCTTGTCTCGCTCACGATTCCATAGCCTCAGCATACCCCCACAAGCTTGTTGCCAGTTCCCGCGTCCGATAGGGCTACGAAGGATCGTGCTCCTTTCTGATATTCGTTGTGAACGGCGAAAATACATCTATACTTACCGTTGTGACGACCGGCCAATAGCGCACTGGATCGGACATCGTGCTCTCTCCAGGACCCACGAAATAGGAACCATGCAGAAGTCAGCCCACAAGACCATCGAACCACGTGCCTACGACCCCTTGATCCACGAGGGCTTCATCCGCCAGGCGGATCTCGTGAAGGCTGTTCAGGAGTCCATGCAGGGATCGACCGACTTGGAAGGCCTGCTGATCGAAAAATATCGAATCCCGAAAGCGGCGCTCGGCAAGACACTGAGCACGTTCTTCGACTGCCCCTATATTCCATACGACGCACGGACCCTGGCTGATCCCCACCTCCTCAATAATCTCAGTCACGACTACCTTCGCAGGCACCACTGGCTCCCGCTGAAGCGCCAGGATGACATCCTGGATGTCCTGATCGACAACCCCCATGATCTCGATAGAGGACATGACATCCAGCGCTCCTTCCCAGGCCTGACGATACGGTATGCCTTGGGCCTGCGGTGTGACATCGAGCGGTTTCTCACCGCCACGATCGGAGATACCGACAGTGGGTCCATTGCGGACACGCTGGGCGAGCTGGTCAACGACGCTCACCAAGAGCAGTCTCTGGACATCGACTCTGACGGCATTGACGAGAACGATTCCGCGATTGTACGGCTCGCGAATCAGATCATTGTCGAGGCGTACCGTCACGACGCGTCTGACATTCATGTCGAGCCGTACTCGGATCGCAAGGAAACAGCCATTCGTTTTCGCGTGGATGGTTCGTGTTCTACCTATATGCGGATTCCCGCGATCTATCGCCGAGCGTTGGTGTCTCGTATCAAAATTATGTCCAATCTGGATATTTCCGAACGCCGGAAACCGCAGGACGGGAAGATCCGGTTCAAGCTGAACCAGGATAGGGAAATCGAACTACGCGTGGCGACCGTGCCGACCGCCGGCAACAATGAAGACATCGTCATGCGGCTGCTCACGGCGAAGGAGCCCCTCCCTCTCGATGCCATGGAGTTTGCTCCAGCCACGCTCACGGCACTCCTGGACATCGTGGAGAAACCACACGGCATCATCCTGTGCGTGGGCCCCACCGGATCCGGAAAGACGACGACCCTGCATGCCCTGCTTCGCCATCTCAACACAGACGAACGGAAAATCTGGACGGCGGAAGACCCCATCGAGATCGCCCAGGAAGGCCTCCGGCAGGTGCAGGTCCATCCCAAAATCGGCTTTACCTTTGCCGCCGCCATGCGGTCGTTCTTACGAGCCGACCCGGATGTCATCATGATCGGTGAAATGCGGGACAAGGAAACTGCCGATGTGGCCATCGAAGCCTCGCTGACCGGCCACCTGGTCTTGAGCACATTACACACAAATGGGGCGGTCGAGACTGTCGTCCGCCTCCTCGACATGGGATGCGATTCCTTCAACTTCGCCGATGCCATGCAAGGGGTGCTTGCGCAACGCCTCTGCAAACGGATCTGCGTCAATTGTAAAGAACCGTACCATCCAACGGCACAAGAGTACGATAAACTGGTGCATGGGTACGGTAAACAGGCGTGGGAAACGCTCGGAGTGAGCTATCGCGAAGACTTTCAGCTCTATCGAGGGCGAGGATGTGAAGCCTGCAACCAGACAGGCCTCAAAGGCCGAGTCGCCTTGCACGAGCTCCTAAGGGGATCGGACGAACTGCGAAACCTGATCCAAAACCATGCCAAAACGACGGAGATGCAGAGCCTGGCCGCAAAGGAAGGGATGATTACACTCGTGCAGGACGGAATTCTGAAAATGCTCGCCGGCCTGACCACGTATGAACAAGTCCGGGCCGTCGCCATGAAATAGTCGCTCGGATCTCGTTGCGGCCGCATGCGCTCAGGTCGGTGACTCCAGCACCTTGACGAACTTCTTCAGCCGCTCCCCCTCTTCAGGACGAATCTTAATAAACTCAACACCGAACCTCGTCGTGGAAGACCACCGGACCGCGGCCAGTTCAACATGGACCGGTTCTTCTCGCTCCCGGAGTTGCATCGTCAGCTGTAGATATACTGCAACGCCGGCGACGATTTCCGACGTAATCGCGCAACCCTCCGCAGACACATTTAAGATCGTGCCACCGTGGGAAAGCTGGTCCCCACTAAACGACACAGGAAGTTGCACCGCGAAACGGGTATGCTTACGTCCTTCCATGAGGCTCCCTGCCGATCATCGGCTATAGTGTGAGACGCTTCTCACGGTGCCGGTGAAGTATCACTGTGGCTCATAAAGAGCGGTTTTCTTGCCGAGATGAAACGTTCCACTTTTTTTCGTGGGTGCATCGTTGGCTCCGATACTGCTGTACCACCAGCGTCTCTCCCCTTCTGAGAAATCTGGCGAGAAGGAAAGAGACATCAATGTGTCGTAGGAGCATGTCGGGCTTTCAACTCGTACCGCTTCTTCCTATTTACCATTTGGTGAACGGGCAGACAAGCGGTCGAGCGAAATGGGCGCACGGCAGAATGCCTGAGGCCAGCTCCTAACCAAGTCGCGCAATCCGCCGGCAGGCGTCGTCGATATCGGCATCGATTTTCGCATAGCTGAATCGAATGAACTGTCTCCCGTCAGCCCCGGGAAAGAAGGCCTCACCTGGAACACCGGCCAAGCCGATCGTCTCAAGGAGAAACATCGCCCGCTCTTTTCCCGTTGTGCCAGGCAGGCGCGACGTGTCGGCCAATACATAGTAAGCGCCCTGCGGAATCGACGGCGTCAGGCCGGCCTTCGCCAAGGCCTGGCAGAACCGATCACGCTTCCGTTGATAGTCGCGCGCCAGGTTGCGGTAGAACGAGTCCGGAAGTTCCTGGATGCCCACCGCCACTCCCGCCTGTAACGGCGTCGGGGCACAGACATAGAGCAGATCATTCATGGCTCCGATTGCCTGTGCCCACCGCGTTGCTGCGACACTGTAGCCGATTCGCCAGCCGGTCACACTGAACGTTTTTGAATAGCCGCCTATGGTAATCGTACGCTCAGCCATGCCCGACAGGGTTGCGAGGCTCACATGTGTCCGACCGTCATACAGAAAGTATTCGTAGATTTCGTCGGTGAACACGAACAGATCGTGTTGTTGTGCGATCGCGGCAATACTCTCCAGTTCTTGCCGGCTGAACACTTTCCCTGATGGATTGCCCGGCGAATTCACAATGATCGCCTTGCTTCGTGGCGTGATCGCGCGCTCGACCTCGGCTGCGGGAAAGGTCCAATCGGGAGCCCGCATCTTCACCATCACCGGAATCGCCTCCACCGCCAGCAGCGCGCTAATGTGGTACTGGTAGTAGGGCTCGAAGAGGATGACCTCGTCGCCGGGATTGAGCAGCGCCAGGCAGGCACAATGAAAGGACCCGGTGGCTCCCGCGCTGACTGTTATGTCTGTTTCAGGATCAGCCACGATGCCGTTGTACTGCGCAAGCTTCTTGGCGATCGCCTGCCGCAGTTCTGGCAATCCGTCGAATCGCGAGTAGACATTCTTCCCGTGCTCCATCGCCTGCGCCGCGCCTCGAAGCACCACTGGCGGAACCGGCGTGTCGCAAACCCCTTGTGCCATGTTGAGGCCCTTCGCCTGGACACAGGCTTGGGTCATCGCTCGAATCTCCGAATGGGCCAATGCGGCCATTCGTTGGTTGATGTGCCGTCTCATCGTCGCACGCCTCCTTGATCAAAGAGTCTCTCTTGTCGCAGAGCAGTTCCAGATAGGTCAAGCCATTTTCTACGCAGACCGTGAAAATGTCGGTTCGGACACGATAGCGGATTACGAGGTTTTTGTTCCATACATAAACCAATTGGCTATACTGCGATCAGACCCTGCTGGCCCCTCTTCCGAGTTACTCCTCTTAGGGAAGGTGGGCCGACAACTCGTCCGGTACAGTCGTGTTATGGTCGATGTGTTTCTTCTCTGGGTGATTGAGAGAAAGGACATGATCCGTGGCCACGCAGGACCCCAGATCCAGCCGAGCTTCAAGCTCTGACCATGAAGCCGCAATGGCTGAACGTCGGGGCCGCCGTCTCAGCCTGAGTTGCCGTCTATTCTTTTTTGGAGAGGATGACTTCGAAGGCGAGGCAACGATCCTCGATCTCTCCACGAACGGCTGTCAGGCGACGTCCCTTACCGAGGTGCAGGTCGGCATGGTGTTCCGCCTGTCCCTGTTCCTGCACGACCAGAAATGGCCTGTGCGTATTGATGGGGCCATGGTACGGTGGGTGAAAGGCACAAATTTCGGCCTCGAGTTCACAGAGATGATGCCGGCCCAACGAGAACGAATACGAGGCATTATTATGAAATCCAAGCTCTAAGAAACCGCTCGCCAAGACCTTCCGTCCCTTCCGGCTGCCTCCCCTTTTCTCCACCGCGTTAATGGATGAATCCCCTCGTGCTCTCTCCGGATCACGACCCAATCGTTGCCAAAAACATCCACCACACGATGACCCTGATTCCCCTGGCGCCGGCAATGCAGAAGAACTGTTGGAAAAAGATCTAGGGTAACCAGTGGCCTGTCTTGTAAGGGTGAGGTCGGACAATTGTGCAGATCGACGTCCTTCCCTCACCTCTTCTCATTCTTGGGAGAAGACTGTGGGTGAGAACGGAACATCTCATAGTAACGCAACACTCTCTTCACATAGGTCCTGGTTTCTCGAATACGCGGAACTTTATGGTCTTTGACCCGATGGACCCCGGCGTTATAGGCCGCCAAGGTCAAGGGAAGATCGCCCTGGTAGAGGTTCAGCAGATGCCGCAGCTGCTTGGCGCCTCCGCGGATATTTTGAATGGAATCGTACGCGTCGTTCACGCGCAACGTAGTTGCGGTAGCAGGCGTCAGCTGCATCAAGCCGACCGCGCCTTTGTGAGATACGGCATGCTGGCGAAAATTAGATTCGGTCTTGATGACAGCGCGCAGCAGGGCAGGATCAAGACGATATTTCTTGGCGTACCACGCGATGGCTCGATGGATTTCCTGTTTAGAATACCGAGGGTAGGCGCCGTCGAAGTCGGGCCGCGTTGGCGTGGGAACGGCGGCGATCAGCAGGCACAAGACCACCAGCGCGCAGAGGGCGCGTAGCAGGTGTGAACAGAGCAATCCGCCCCTTGTATTGTTGGTGGCCATGGTGTGCGATTACATCCCTGTGCACAAGACAACCTTCATAGAAGCCTGCAAGGTCTCAAGATCCGTGCCGAGGTGGGGCTCTACTAACGTGCGGATGGCATAGGGAAAATGACGGCTGTGCTATATGACGCACTGTGGCGCGATGTGCACAGAGTGGACGTTTGGGAACTGTAGAACATCCCCGCAGGATAGCCGCACGAGACTGGTGTGACGGGCGACACGAGAGGGGAATCCAATCTGTCCACGTCGCGCCTTTCTCGCATGTCTCGCGCTTCACGCGCCACGGGCTAGAGCAGATCGCCGATCAGCTTCACCGCCTCTTCGGGCGAGGTAGCGGCATGGACGAGATGCGGCGCGAGATTTTTGAACAGACCCATCCCGGCCTTGTCGGCCCCCAACAGAATCACAGTCTTCTTTGCCTTCAATGCCAGCGCAACTTCTGAGACCGTTCCAGTGCCACCGAGCCCACAGGCCACGATGACGTCGCTGGACATGACGTTCACGTTGTTGCGCGCCTGGCCCAAGTCCGTAACAATCGCCACGTCCACATACCGAGACACCTGTGCCTTGCCATCCGGCAGAATCCCAATCGTCAAGCTGCCGGGCACCGACTTTGCCCCCTCGCTCGCCGCATCCATCACACCGCTCGCGCGCCCTCCTGTCAACACCACCCATCCTTGACGCGCGATGAGTTCTCCCAAGGTTTTGGCGTCGGCCAATTCTCTGGTGCCGGCCTTGGCCGGTCCCATAACACCGATCACAGGTTTTCTAGTCGATTGCCGGGTCGGACGTTTCACAGACTGCACCTCACTGGGCAAAGATGTCGGTATAGGTTGCTGGGTCAGAAATATACACTGAGGGTGGGGGGCTTGTCGCGTGAGTCACGCGGCAAGGTCAATGGGCTGACAAGTCATGCTCATGCCTGGCACTTGATCGCAAGGTATTTTCAAAGTAGCATTTCGCAAGAATATGATGGGCCACGCAAATGACAATTGATGAGTTTACATTGAGCGATTACTTTTCATGCAGATACAAGGTGGCGATTAAACTGGGGCTAGTTTCGGATCAGAAAGCAGTACCTGCCGAAAATCTCGACTATGAAGTCGAATATCGCGGCAGGGCAAGTGCAGTAGTTCGTGAGAAATATCCTGCCTTCAAAAAGGCGGATCGTCGCGAACTTGCAATTGGTCCTCATCAGAAACAGGAGTCGGTCGTTGGACAGATTGTATTGACCATCGATGACCTGCAATGCAATCTGGACGGGCTAGAGGTGTTGAAGAAAACATCTCGGTCACGTGGCACGTATGCGCCGATCTTGTTTGCAAAGTTTCTTGCAACTCCATCAAAGCATGAAAAGCGCAGATTAGCACTCAGCGCCATCCTTATAGATAAACTTCTTGGGAGCCTGCCCACGATTGGAAGAATTGTCCACGGAGATGCCTTCAAGTTTACGAAGGTACATCTCAAGAAAGAGATAAAGGAAGTCTCTGATGCTGTCCAAGGTATTCGGGCGATTGATCGCAGCGTTGATTGCGAATCATACTTTCGATTAAATCGACATTGTTCTGAATGTCAGTACTCAGTGTTCTGTAAAGAGAAGGCAAGGAGGATCGATCATCTGAGTCTGATTGGCAGCATAGGAGAAAAAGAAATTAAAAATCTCAATGCCAAAGGTATCTTTACCGTCACCCAGCTTGCCCATACTTTTCGCTCAAGACGAACCGCCAGCAATAAAACCACCATAAAGCACAACCACGCGCTAAGAGCAAAGGCGATTCTCGACGACAAGGTCTACGTGGTGCAGTGCGGAATGCTTCCGACCGCTAAGGCGTATGTTTATCTGGATGTCGAAGGAATACCTGATCTCGACTTCTATTATTTGGTTGGGCTCGTCGTTGTCACAAACGGGAAGAAGCAATATCACCAATTCTGGGCTGACACCTGGCACGATCAAGAGCAAGTGTGGAGCGCCTTTCTCGGCGTTATTCGCAGCTTGGGTGAGTTCGTTTTATTTCATTATGGCAAATACGATTCCCAGTACCTGAGTGAGATGGAGAGACGTTACGGGTGTGAGAGTACGACTTCGGAACAATTGGGGAAATCCGCCATGAATGTCCTTTCTCTGATCTATGGCAAAATTTACTTTCCTACTTACAGCAACACATTGAAAGAGATTGCTGCGTTTACAGGATTCAAATGGACTGAGGCCAAGGCGTCTGGACTACAAAGCATTATCTGGCGGAAACGGTGGGAGTTAACGCGCAAGGATGAAGATAAGGAAGTCCTGCTTCAATACAACCGCGATGACTGCACAGCCTTAGAGAAAGTTGTCTCGGTCCTACACGGGATTGGAAATCACGAGGAAGGCAGGCTGAGCAAGGTCACCTCCGTCGAGGAAATCAAGTTAACGAGTACCTACAAATTCGGAGCGACAGATTATTGCGTACCGGAGTTCGACTACATCAATAAGTGCGCATATTTTGACTATCAACGGAATAAAATATCTCTTTCAAGAGAGTCGAGATACCGCATATTAAAGGCGGTGCGGTATCAACGACAAAGGAGAACGTATCGGGTTAATAAGACTGTGATTCTCAGGCCGGCGACGAGATGTATTTCTTGCGGGAGTGATAGTCTCTATAAGCATGGCAGATACAAAAAGACCGTACTCGATCTGAAATTCTCTACATTCGGCGTTCGGAGGCACGTCGTCCGATACGTCGCCCCACGAATGAGATGTCGTTCCTGTAAAAAAGCATTCCTCTCGGATATGTTCCTGAAAATCAGGTCGAGGTACGGCCATGACTTTTCCTCTTGGGTGATTTATCAACATGTGGCAATGCGACAGAGTCTTAAGAAGGTTGCTGAGGTTTTGGATGGACTATTTGGCTACTCGGTCAGTATGGGTAGCCTGGCCCATATAAAGAGAGCAATGGCGGACAAGTACGCGAGCACCTATCAGTTGTTGGTCAGGAGAATAAAAAACGGCGATCTCGTGCATGTTGATGAAACCGCGGTGAGCATCAAGGGGAATAAGGCATATATCTGGGTATTCACTAACCACGACGAGGTCGTCTACTTTTACTCCGATAGCAGAGAAGGACAACTGTTGAAAGATGTTCTTCACAAGTTCAAGGGTGTTCTGATTTCGGACTTCTATTCGGCCTACGATTCAATCGACTGTCGGCAGCAAAAGTGCCTCATTCATCTTATCCGCGACATGAATGACGATTACCATAAAAACCAGTTCGATCCTGAGCTCACAGGAATCGTGCGTGACTTTGCTTGCCTACTTCGATCGATGGTTGGAACTGTCGATAGGTTCGGGTTAAAAAAGAAACGATTGAAAAAACATATTGGAGAGGCGGAAAGATTCCTGGATCGAGTTTGCAACGACGGCTTTACGTCAGAGATCGCATGCCAATATGTACGGAGGTTTCGGAAGAACCGAGAAAAGTTATTCGAATTTCTCCGCCATGACAATGTTCCATGGAATAATAATGCTGCCGAACATGCCGTGAAAGCATTTGCGTTGTACCGAAAAATAACGGATGGGGTGTTTTCACGGGATGGCATTAAGCGATATCTGATCTTCCTCAGCACCTATGAGACCTGTAAGCTCAAGGACATTGATTTCTTGAAGTTTCTTCTCTCGAAAAGAAAAAACTTAGATGTTTACGTATCTTCGTTATGAAGAAGTCGTTTTTGCAAAGGCGATTCTGGACTTTTCAATCGGCCTGCGACAGTGAGACGGGGATGGCTTTCAACAGTGCTGACCTTGCGGAAGAAGAACTTCTGGAACTTAACCGGCAAATCGTCGAGAAACTTTGCGTCTGGCTTCCTCTTCGCTCCGTCAGGCAGGACACCCATGTTGGTTCTCCTGCAACTGTCGAGCGATCACCGCGTTATCGTGAGGGCTCCGGGAGCAAAGGAGCAACATGGGCGTCTTCCCAACCCATTTTCTGGGCGCAGGCTGCGCAAGCACGGAGGATCAGCCAGGCCGCTTAATCGGGCCTTCGTCTACCAAGACTGTGCTCACAAGAAATAAGGCCGCTGAGTCAGACAGAACACTGGAGGTGACCCTGCCGCCTCACCGTCTCGGCGGCGTGCGCAAACGTGACGCTCATTATCCTTCGCGTCGCGCACCCCACAACTCTTCCAACCGCTGGGCGCGACCGCAATTGTATTTGTAGAATTTGTAGCGGATGGGGTTCTTCTTGTAGAAGTCCTGATGGTACTCCTCGGCGGGATAGAACTGCGAGGCCATTACAATCTGCGTGACAATCGGCTCTGTGAATCGCCTCGATTGCTCGATCGCCAGTTTGGAGGTATCCGACGCGCGCTTCTCTTCGTCGGTCTGAAAGAAAACGGCGGAGCGATACTGGCTGCCGTGGTCGCAGAACTGTGCGTTCGGTGTGATCGGATCGACGTTGCGCCAAAAGACATCCAGTAACTTCCGGTAGCTCACTTTGGCTGGGTCATAGACCACCTCGACCGATTCCGCATGCCCCGTTCGTCCAGCGGACACCTCTTCATAGCTCGGATTAGCGACCGTACCCCCCATATATCCCGAGGTCGCAGACAGCACCCCCTCAACCTTCTCGAAGGCTTCTTCCATACACCAGAAACAGCCTCCCGCGAAGTAGGCCTTGCCGGTGGTCGCGTCCGCTGCAGCCTGGCTGGTCGACTGGAGGTTCCATGCTCCGACCAAGAGGATGGCTACAGTAAGAACTGATAGAACAGCTTGTCTTCCCATACAACGGTCCTCCTCACTCACTCAGTCGAATAGCTGTGTGAGGTCTTACACCTCCCACAGCGAGACTTGCGAGAAAAGCGGGACGTGCGAGACGAGGGAGAGGTCGAGGTTCCCGAAACTTCGAACTTCTAGTCGCGCCTGTCGCGCACGTCTTGCTTGTCTCGCTCACGCTTCACATTCGAGAAGCGGTCGGAATGAAGTCGGCATGGGCCCAGGCCTTCTTGAAACGATCCTCGGCCTCAGCCGCCTGGTCATCCTTCTGTTGGGCCCGGAGGCTCTGGATCAATCCGATCAGCGCCCACCCGTTGTCCGGATAGCGCAGAAGGTCCGCGTGATAGACTGCTTCCGCCTCGGACGGGCGACCGGCCAGCAAGAGCACCGTCCCAAGATGGTGCCGCACAGACAACGGCCAGAGCGGCGGCTCCGAGTAGGGGAGCGCCTCTTCCATTTTGATCGCATCCTCCAACAGTCGGATTGCGTCATCATAGCGCTGGTGGCGCGCAGCGAGTTCTCCTGCCAGGACCCGCTCAGCAATCTTGAGAAGTGCCCACTCAGTCTTTCCTTCCGCCGTGCGATCCAGGCGGATCTGCTTCGTGAGACCGGCAAGGGCGACGTGTTCACCCTCCGCTCCGGGAAGCCGGCCGGTCGCAACAAGGGCGAGCCCTCGCCCCAGTCGCCACATCCCATCCATCAATCGCAATCCCTTAGGTGGCGCAGGCTCTCTGAGCAACTCCTCCCACCGACCGAACCGAATCATCGAGAAGATCGGCATCGGGAGGTAGCGTTCTTTCCACCGGTCTTTGCGGGCTTCCTCCGCTGTGATGGTCGCCGTCAAGTCGCGAGCCGCTTTCATGGCTTCGACGTTACGGCCCTCCATCGCCAAGGAGGCCCAGAGAAAATGGAGATTGTGCGTGTAATACCCTTCTGCATACTCGCTGGTCTGGCT
>JANYEF010000184.1 GCA_025363325.1 Nitrospira sp.
GGCGCAGGAGCATGCGTGGATTATTCCGACCTTTACGGCACTGACGGAGATCGGGCAGTGGCTGCTCAATGTCGTGGCGATTCTGTTGTTCCTCGCCTTGGGGGTGGCGGTTATCAGTCGGATGGCTGGCCGTGGGTTTGCGGGATTGAACATGATCGTCATTCCCTGTGTGCTGCTCCTCTTGCTCCTCACGGTGGGATTTTTGTTGATTCCCCCCGCCTTCCTGGGATCTGCGATTTATAACTTGATCGCGTTGATCGCGTTGATCTGTCTGATGGTGGAATATCTCTCCACTCATACTGAATGGTCACATCGCGCGATGGGCATCACCTATCTCCTGGGAATCGGGGGCTGGCTGTATTACCAGATCGTGTCCACGATCTATAGCTTTATCGGCACTGTAGCGGCTCCGCCTTTGGTGTACGAGGTGCATCGTGGGGGTGAAGGGCTATTGGTTTTGTCAAGCATCCTGGTGATGTGGGCCTATGGGCAGGGCGTCTCGTTTCGGACGCGCAATCAACGGCAACGCCGCCGCGCTATCTGGTTTTGGGCGACCTCCGTGTCCGTGTTTACCGTGATGCTGTTTTTGGATTACCTGCTCCATCGGTATGACGCTGGGATGGCCAGTAACATTCGTAAGGCGGCCGACGGCATCGGATGGATTTTTCAGTTCGGCATGGGCTACACGTTTTTCCTCCCGTTTGCGTTTTACCTGACAGGCTTGTTGTGCTGGTCGTACACGGTGATTAAGTTACTCAATATGGGGCAACTCGCCGGGTATGGTCTTGGATTGATGTTTATTGCGGGATATGCGCTCCTATACTCGAATCTAACGCTCATGGTGGTGCTCGGCGCTATGCTCTTGACCATGGACCGGAATCGGCGCGGCGTGACGGATTCGGTCCCGGCAACGAACAGTCCCATGATCCGTACGCCGGGTTCATTGGCGGGTGGCCAGATCTAACAGAACTTTTTACTATAGGGAATCGTATGAACGAACCAACTCCGTCTGTCTCCGAACACAGTCAGGCCGTGATCGACTCCGGCGATCAGCCGCTGAGCCCCGACGAAGAAATCGCCGAGATTGAAAAGCTCTTGGCCTCCGAGCCAGACGATTTCCAGGCCCGCTGCCGATTAGGCGAGCTGTATTTCAGTAAAGGGCGGATGGACGACGCGCTCGTTGAGGTCAAGAAGTCTATTGAGATGGCGGAGGGGCTCCGCGCCGAGATGAATCGTTCGCTCGCGATGTACTACTCGAATTTGGGCACGATCTACGCGACGAAGGCCATGACGGACGAAGCGGAAACCGAGTTCAAGCATGCGCTCGACGTGTTTCCACACGATGTCTTGGCCCTCTTCAATCTTGGGCGGGTCTATACCGATAAAAAGAAGTTCATGGAAGCCAAGGATTATTACGAGCGCCTTGTGGAAATCACGCCGGACGATCCCATGGCTTGGTACAATCTCGCCGGTGTCTATGTTGAACTCGATAATCCCCAGGTGTCCGACTACAACACGATCGACATGGCTATCCAATGCTATATCCGCACGCTCGAATTGGACCCAAAGCATCTAGAGGGCAGTTTCAAGCTGATGGAGTTGGCGCTGAACCACAAGAAGACCGATCTCGCCATCAAGGTTATGGAGGAGGCCGTCGAGCAGAATCCCGAGGAGCCGTTGGCCTATTACAACTTGATCAGCGTCTACGACAAGTCGAAGATGTTCGAGCAGGCCGAGCAGGCGCGGAAGCGGTTGAAGGAACGATTTTCCAAACGGGCTAAAGAGAGCAGCGCATCCTGATTCACCCATTCATACGGAGGAACACACCATGTTTGGGAGCCTTGGTTTTACAGAGTTGATCCTGATCCTCTTCATCGTGCTGATCATCTTCGGCGCAGGCAAACTGCCGCAGCTGGGGGAAGGAATCGGGAAGGCGATCAAAGGCTTCAAGAAGTCCGTGCATGATGCGGACCCGATTGAAGCCGAAGCCCAAGCGGTTCAGCAGCAGACGGCAGCCGCTCCGCAGCAAGCGATTCCGGAATCCCCGGTGCAAGCACCGGCTTCCATAGGGCAGCCAGCCGAGACGGTTCAATCAGCTTCACGCGGCTAGACAGCCGGGATTAGGGCCACAGGTCTATGGAAACCGAACTGCAACTTGCGACCGGCTATATCGAAACCTTCGCAGGCAACGGCAAAGCCCGGAGCACCGGCGATGGAAAACGGGCGGTCAAGTCCGGGATCCCACTGCCTCATCACGCCGCGCTCGACAAAGACGAGACCTGGTTCTACTTTGCCGAGTCCGGGTCCGATCGCATCCGGCGGGTCAATCTTCGGGAAGGCACACTCCATAATTTCGCCGGTATCGGCGAAACCTGCTATAGCGGCGACGAAGGCCCTTGTGGGGAAGCCGGGCTCTATTTGCCGCTCGACGTCGCGTTTGACTCCCGCAACGATCTCTATACCTGCGATTCCGGGAGCAACCGTATCCGGAAAGTGGACCATGAGACCGGCATCATCACCACGGTCATCGGCACCGGGCAGCATGGGTTCAACGGAGATGGTCCGGCCCTCGAGGTCAACCTTACTTGGCCGGCCGCAATCGCCTTCGACCCCGACGACGTGATGTACATCGCCGACACCCAGGCGCACCGAATCCGTCGCTACGATCCCCGGACGGGCATGGTCACGACCGTGGCCGGGACTTGGACGGCTGAGGACGAGGCCCGTGAGCAGCCGCTTGTGGCGCGGAACCTGGTTGTGCTTTCCGGCGATGCCATCGGCATCGATTTCAGCGACGATCATGGCTGGCTCATGCCGGTCTGTTCAGACGGACTGGACATGTCCATGTACCTCGACGATGGAAAGCCCGCGCTCGAAGCTCGCCTCTATGATGTCGTCGGGCTTACGGTGAATGGGAAAGGCGATGTTATTTTCGTCGACAAGGGCAGTAACCGCGTCCGCAGCATCGATCACCGCAGCGGCATCATCTCGACAGTGGCCGGCGTGTGCCGGTACGGCTACGACGGTGACGACAAGCCGGCGATCAGAGCCATGCTCCATGCGCCGGAAGCCGTGGTGGTGGATCAACAGGACAATCTCTACATCTCCGACACGATGAATCATAGGGTGCGCAAGGTGGACGTTGGGACTGGCTTGATCACGACGGTGGCGGGCAATGGAGAAAGTGGCTACGAAGATAAGAATATGGGTGGCTGCGGCGCCGCGCGTTTCGTGGCGAAAGAGTCGGCAGGGATGGTGAAGCATGGAGACGGTCTTCTCGGAGTGGAGGCCGTCGTCAACTCTCCAGTCGGACTCTCACTGGACTCCCAGGGCTATCTCTACATCTGCGAACGGAGCGAAAATAAAATTCGCCGCGTGAAGCTCTGGTAGTAATCCGGACGCGGTCGGTGTAGTCGCGCCGTGCGTAGCGGTATTTTGAACCCATTCAGGATGTGCTCGCGCCGGTCACCCGAGGACCTTACATAGTGCGTACGACGACGACGATTTCTTCTCGCCCGTTGCTTCTCCTGTTCCTCTTCATTCTGGTTGTGGCCGGTGTATTAGTGGGCGTCGGCGTGCCCCTCGTCAGTTCCGAGGGGATGATGATTCGCACGCGCCTCGTCGAGGGGGAACTGCCGACGGGGCCAGAGGACGCCGCCTGGGCCAAGGTTTCGCCGATGACGCTTCCGTTGAGCGGTCAGGTCATTACCAGGCCGGTTTGGCCTGAGCCGACCGCGCGAGCCTTGACGGTGCGGTCGCTCCACAACGGCATCGAGATCGCGTTTCTGCTTGAATGGCAGGACAACACGAAGAATGACCGTCTGACGCCGGGGACCTTTCGCGACGGCGTCGCGATCGGATTACCCCTCGGCGATGCTCCCGCATTTTTCTGCATGGGCCAACTCGATCACTACATCAATATCTGGCATTGGAAGGCCGATTGGCAGAGCGATATCGATCGCCGGGCTGCCAAGACTTCCGAGAAAGCCCGCGATGGCGTGCGGACGTTTGAAGTCATTCCACGCCGAGTCTCTTCAGTCGAGGACCTCATCGGGGGGGGCTTTAGTACCCTGACGACCAAAGAGAAGCAGGGCCGAGTCCAGGGGCAGGCTACGTGGAAAGACGGGGTGTGGCATGTCGTCATGCGCAGACCCTTGGTGAGCGAAGAGCCAGAGAACGAAGCCAAGCTGGTTCCAGGCCGGGTGCAAACTGTGTCGTTTGCCGTATGGAACGGTGAGAACAAAGAACGGAACGGGCAGAAATCCGTCGCGCCCTGGTTTCAGCTCGTCATCGATCCAGTAGCGAAGCTTTAACAGAATGCTGTAACAGGATGCTGAAAAAGCCCGCCAGCCTGTCTTGTTCATTTGGTCTGTTCGGTCTGTCTGGTCTGTCTCGTTTAAGTGGTTTGTTTGGTTTGTCTTGTTTATTTAGTTGAACCAGATGAATCAGATAAACAAAACAAACCAGATCAACCAGACAGACCGGGCTTGTCCCAGACGTGCGGGCCAACGAAGTTCTTGCGTGTTAAAATAGTTCTTCCACAGCCTGCTAAACACCAGCCCTCACGCGAACAGACCACACCGTTTTAATTTTATACAACGTCAATAATTTAACATGCTGGTAACACGCTGGTATCAGTCTAATAACATGCTGTCCCTATATTCCTCTGGCGTATAAGGCAATCGATTCGGATCGAGGATACCCGTGAATTACTGCAAACTCTCCGCAGATGCTGCCAAGAAAAACGTTCAAGATTGGCTTTGATCTTTCATGAGCAAACGGTTTTCGCCTAATACAGCCTCTCTAATCCGTAGCAAGTTCGAACTGAGCCAACCTCCCACCCCAACAAGGAGTTAGTCTTATGAATCTTATGCCTCTCTCAACGCTCATGACTCTGGCCCTGTGCGCCGTGCTGTCCGGGTGTGCTGCTAACACGGTTTTTCCGCCAGAAGTCATGGAAAAGGTCTCTCCGACCTTTCATTTTGAGGCGTGGCGTGACGCGGGTCCTACGAATGAGTCAGGTAAATCCGATGCAGGGATCAAAGTCGAGCTGGGAGGCCGCATCGTCCAAGCTACCAAGAACGGCAAGGGCATCGTGATTGTCGCGGCGCAACTTCCCATCGTGAGCCATCCCGTGTACGGACCCACGGAGGATGTTAAGAGAACCGGTGACTATGAATTCGCCTTTCTCTATCCAGGAGA
>JANYEF010000245.1 GCA_025363325.1 Nitrospira sp.
CGCGTCGGGATTGAAGGTGGTCATCTTGGAGGCAATCGCTGTGGTGTTCTTGCCCAGATTTTGTTCGTAGACCACCCCATCCTGATTGACCATAAAACTCATAACACCTGAGACACCGTAGCGTGCCGGATAGGCAATTACCGCGAACCCGCCAATCATGTGGCCCTTAATGAGATAGTCCTGCGCCCCACCCGGAGCGTTGCCCCCTTGCTTCGTGAGTATCCGGTAGACGTACCCATGATAGGGTGCCAGCGGCTTAGAGACGGAGTCGGTATAGCCTTCGCGTGTCGCCGCGGCAAGCAGCGGGCCCAGTGGACTCGGCGGCTCTTCCGCCTTCGTCTGCCAGTAGAGCCCATCATGCTTCCCAGGCGTGCTCACGAATTGTGGCGCATATTCCGGAATGCGGTCACCGTCCACATCGAGCGCCGCATACTCGTGCGCGGCGTCCACGATGGCGAGGCACACTTGGATCGCGGCGAGTTCGTTGCGGCCGATGCGGCGGGTGAGGATTTCCTTTTCCCCCTGTGTGGTGTCGAAACGCCACCCCACAGGAGATTTCACGAGCGGAACGGGCATCGGCCACTCATCTTGACCGATCACGAGCACGGCCTGGGTCTCACCTTCGAACACGAGCTTGTTGGCTTCGCTGTAGGCCTTGATAAACGCCTCGCGGCTTTGCTGATCGGCGACCCTGTCGCCTGAACTGATCAGTTTCTTGCCGTGAGGACCCAGGATTCCACCTAACATCGGTTGATCGTTTGCCTTAACCGCTTCGACCAATGCCGTGATCCCTGCCTCCGGCGACGCAAAGCGCTTTTGCGCGGCAGTCGCCGCCTGGGCCACCGGTGCCATCGCGATGAGCGTCAATGACAAGATTGTCCCGAGCAATCTCTCCCGCCAGTTATGCATACCAACCTCCTGCCTCGGGTCTGTTCACCCTATGCTTCATGATGCAATTGAATGTTGGAGTTGTTGTGACATCACACTCCTACAGTTAGCGATGATGAGCTCCGCCGCCGCCTCCTCCTCCATGAGAGCCACCAGAAGGCTGTTGGAACCCACCACCACCGCCGCCTCCATGAGAGCCACTGGAAGGAGAGCCACCGAAAGGCTGGTGTGAGATTCCACCACTCCCGCCACGAAAGCCACCTGAAGGCGGTGACGCAAATCCTTGCGAACTCGAGTGCCCCCGCGCGCTGAAGTTACGTTCGGCCGCTCCTTGACCCACGCCCTCAAAGGCATGAGGCCGCTGCTCAACACGAGGACTGGCCCCGCTTGGCACATTCGGGCGGCTTGGGGCGCTATGCATGTCGGAACGGCTACCGCCTGGCGCGTTGGAAGGACCGGGCGAGCTGCCATGTACTTCCGGCCGGTTGCCGAAGCCGCTACGCGTCTCCGGGCGATTGCCCCGCGCGCTACGGCCCTCAAATGAAGACGAATCGTGTCCGCGGAACTCGCGGCGCGCCTCAGGCGACGCGCTCATGCGGCCAAATTGTTGACGCAGCCCCATATCCCGGTACGGCACACCTCGGCGGTGGCCTGGATCATGCGCCCACACAGTCCCCCGATTGTCGTTCCCTGAGTGATAGTAAAAGTTGTTCACGTTAACAATGTTGACGTGGCGGTACGGCCAGTTGAACCCGCCGAAGAAGAAACCCGGACCGATGCCGATTCCGATGCCCCAGGCGAAACCCACCCCGAATCGCGGACCGTAGAAATAGCCGGGCCAGGGAGCCCAATAGACTGGTGGGTACGCCGGCCACCACCAAGGCCCATATATCACCATCGGGTTGTAGTAGGGGACGTAGACCACTTGCGGATTCGCTGGTTCGACCACGATGGATTGCCCCTGTTGGTCCACGCGGATCTGGTCGTTCGATGTGAGATTGCCGGCAGCAGAGGCCTTCTGACGCAACTTCTGGACTGTGTCCATTACTTCTTGCTGCTGGGCTAAAAACGCATCGCCAAGTCGTTCCATCCAGTTGAGCTTTTCGTCCATCATCATGAGGATCTGTGGAAAGGCGACGAGAGATTTGACGCTGGGATCCCATGTATTTTCAGCAACCGCCTGCACCGCCTGGTCGCCCTTAAGATTCGGATTGGCTTTGGACCAACGCGCGGCCTCGATCACCTCAAGCGGGTATGTCGATGCCATCAAAATCTGAGACAGGAGCGAGTCGGGATACAGTGCAATCGGTGCCAGCATCTGATCGAGTTCTTGCTGCGTAAACGCAGGCCGGCTTTGCCTCGGCACATTTTGCTGCGGCACCAGCGTGTCTTCTTGCGGCGTCTCCTGTTGCGCAGGCTCTTGCTGCGGCGGCACTTCTTCCTGCGCGAACACGAGGGACCAGGAAAGCAGCAGCATGAGCAGTTGAGTCAGTACAGATGTGATGCGCATTTTCATGTGTGACCCTCTGTCCGTGAATATCAGAGTGTACGCAGAAGTGACCCGCTGTCTATTATCCTACCATCTACAAGGCGGAGGTGGTACTGGAGTGACCTGTGGTAATGCCGGTTCTGGTCTCTGTTAGGGCCAAGAGGATTAGGGTCAACAATAACTGTTTCGCAATCACACATCGCGCGGCGAAGAAACGTCTTCAGCCCCGTTTCGCGGCGCGCGGTGATCCAGCTCTTGAAATGCCGGTATCTTTTCAATCATCCGGTTGACACTTCCCTCGCTAGAACGTAGCCTCTCCCCAATTCAGCCACAGAACTCGATCGTTCACCGGGACATACCCTTGGGCATGGATTGGTTACTGCTAATTGGCTTGCTCGCTCTCCTCATTGTCGGGGCTATTGCCGCGTTCTATTTTCATGCGTTCGTGGTCCGAACCAGGGAGGAGTTTCGCGCGGAGCAACCTGATCTTCGTATTACCAACCTGTCAGCGATGAAATCAGGGAACGTCCTCACCATTTACCCGGAAATCGAGAACGTGGGTGGGGGGGTAGCGTACGATTGCCTTCTGCACATGGGTGGGTGGGAAGGGAATTTCTCCGTCAGGAAAGTCTATCCTCGTGGTCCGCGGTATCAGAAACATGTGGCGTCCATCGTCTTGGGTCCGGACGCACCGGTTCGCGCAAAACTGATTAACAATGGCTATATCCGGCTACGCTACCTGGATTGCTGGGGACAAAAGTACGATTGCTGGTATCAGGTTGCCCAAGTCGAAGACGGGGATACACATCTTTACAATGTTCTAATCGACTTGGAGCATCCTCAATTGAACGAGCCTGACCCGTCGCTCTGGGAGATGCGGAAGTTTCTTCGCACTATTCCTCTGTACGATTGACCAAGCAACGTTGACAGGCGTCTGCGTCGTGGCGAGCGGCTGCGGGGTGTGATCAGGCTATCGAGGAACGTCGAAAGGATGTGCAGGGTCCCGTCAGATTTGCGCGTTGACGACGAGCTGATGGTCTTTCCGCCTGCCTCCCTATGCGGTACATCGTATTCCGGCACTTCACCCGCGACCATAAGCTATGCCATACCCACCGCGCCTAAGTTTGGTAAGATAGCAGACAACCTTTCACGGGGAGGATCTTCCACTGTGAAGACGAAGATACCGATTGCCGCTGGCCTCGTCGTGGCCTGGCTCTCGATTGCGACCTTCGGGATGCCAACCCTCGCCTCTTCCGAATGGTATGTGGCGGGAGATGTGGGAGCCAACTTCGCAGATCGCCTCACCGGCATTTCGGGAACGGGCGACCTCACGGGGCTTCAAGCTCCCGACCTCGACCTCAAGAACTCAGTCAGCTACGGCGCCAAGCTCGGGTACTTTCGTGAGCACAGTTGGTTGGGGATCGAAGGCGAAGTTTTACAGACCACACCGCATATCAAGAATTTGGATGACGTTCCCGGTATCCATCTACGAGTGACCACTATAGGGGTGAACATTCTTGCTCGGTATCCTGGGCGTACGTTCCAGCCTTATGTGGGAGTCGGCGTGGGCGCGGCAATTGCCCACCTCAGTGACTCTGCCACCACAGAGAGTAATACCGATGTCACCAGTGGGTGGAATGTGCTCGCGGGCCTGCGCGCATTCGTTACCCCCTATGTCGCCGTCTTTACCGAATACAAATATACAGGGGCTACGCTCCGTTTCGATCATGCATTCGGTACTGGGGGCTTTGAAGGTGTCTACAGAGCACAGCATGTGTTGGTCGGCGTCTCTTATCATTTCTAGTAGGATGCTGAAAAAGGCCGCCAGCACGTCTTGTTCATGTGGTCTGTTCGGTCTGTCTGGTTTGTTTGGTTGCATGAGACGAACCAGATGAACCAGACAGACGGGGCATCCTGCCCGGTTTGGTGTGAAGGAATCCCCTCGCTGCTGTAGCCAATGGCCTACAGCAGCAAGACCCTCGTGAAATCGATGGGATACGGTGATTTTGATCTCAGAGGGTGAACTCGCT
>JANYEF010000252.1 GCA_025363325.1 Nitrospira sp.
AGTCGCGATGACGTAGTCCTCTGGCTTGGGGCCCTGCAACATCATCCACATGGCCTGAATGTAATCTCCGGCGAATCCCCAGTCGCGTTTCGCGTCCAAGTTGCCAAGAAAGAGGTCCTTCTGCACGCCGAGCTTGATCCGCGCCGCCGCTTTCGTGATCTTGCGCGTCACGAACGTCTCGCCGCGCCGGGGAGATTCATGGTTGAATAAAATGCCGTTACAGGCAAAGAGATCGTACGCTTCTCGATAATTGACCGTAATCCAGTAGGCGTAAACCTTGGCCGCGCCATAGGGACTGCGGGGATAGAACGGTGTGGTTTCGCGCTGAGGTACGTCCTGCACTTTGCCGAACATCTCGCTCGACGATGCTTGATAAAACTTCGGCTTCAATCCTGACTCCCGAATGGCTTCCAGAAGGCGGATTGTGCCGAGGCCGGTAATCTCGCCGGTATACTCAGGAATATCGAAACTCACACGCACGTGACTCTGTGCTCCTAGGTTGTAAATCTCATCAGGCTGGACCGTTCGGATGATGCGGTTCAGCGAACTTGCGTCGTTGAGGTCGCCATACACCAGATGGAGCCGTCGATGCGGAACATGTGGGTCTTCATAAATGGGATCGATCCGTCCCGTATTGAACGAACTCGATCGTCGAATAATCCCGTATACCTCGTAGCCCTTCCCGAGAAGAAACTCTGCCAAGTACGATCCATCCTGGCCTGTAATGCCACTGATCAGCGCTTTTTTCACAAGAGCACTCCTTGGTTGTGGCGAAAAGTGGCTGAATTATGTCTCGATTACGCACGGTTGTCTACAGACTGCACGGTTTTGATCGTGGCACAGATCTATTGGTTGTTCTTGCACGGGACCGTCGCTCCGCACTAGAATGTCTCGTTGAATGGGACGAGTGAACCAAAGTCGGTCTCGAAGACTATGAATATGCGTCGGGGCATCATTTTCGCTTTTGTCATCTGCGCCACCTTTCTCGTGGCCCACATCATCAACGCCGTGATTGCTGAAGCCTTGTCTGTTCCGGCAGGACTCGTGCAGCCATCATCGGCTTCCGATCGAGAGGCTGAGGTGAGGGCTTCCGTGCCCGCGATGGTGGAGCGTATTCGGACGAGCGGACTCTTTCCCCTACCGCCTGACCCACTCGGCATGAGCACTGCGGGGTCCGGCACGGCGCCTGCCCGTGCTCCGTTAAATCTGGCGTCGAAGCTCACGCTGCTGGGGGTGGTGATCGGCGATCAGGGCGGGATCTCGGTCATCGTGGAAGAACTTTCCAGCAAACGCCAACTATTTTTTCGGTTGCACGACCAAATCCCCGATGTGGGTGAGATCAGCGAAATCCGTCGGGACGGGATGGTCGTTCGTCAGGGCGATCAACAGGAGTTCCTTGGACTCGCCGCCTCGCTGATCGAGAAGCCCCCATCTGCCCCAGTCAGGGCGGGAGGAGCCGTCGCTCCGGTGCCTGGGAGTCCCGTGCGTACCGTTCTCGATCGGAGAGAGGTTGACCAAGCGATGGGCGATCTGCCCAAATTATTGTCCCAGGCGAGAGCCGTGCCTTACGTGATAAACGGAGCGATGAATGGATTCCGTCTGGACTTTATCGCGCCGTCCAGTTTTTACGAGAAAATTGGTTTGAAGTACGGAGATGTCCTCCAGCAGGTCAATGGTGTGGACATTCGTGATCCTGGTACGATGCTCACGCTCTTCCAGCAGCTTCGCAACGAGAAGACGGTGAAACTTGATGTCCTGCGTAACAACCAGCGCACCGCGATGACGTTCGACATTCGCTGAGTCCTCTGTATCCTCCTCTGTTGCAGCCCCCTGCTGCTTCCAACAACCTGGTTTATTTGGTTTGTCTTGTTTATTTGGTTGAACGAAACTAACCAGATGAACCAAATCAACCAGATAAACTAAACAAACCAGATGCCTTGTCAGAGAGATCCGGTAGAGAGTATTCTTTTAGGCTCTAAAGGCTTGTGGTCTTGACCTGAGGCTGATGGGCTCCCCCAGGGATGAACCATTCATTATTGGGTATTCTGTGATGAACGACGAACATTCAGGTCGGCCGCTGTTAGGCGCGATCCTCGAAGACAAATTCGGCTTGACCGAAGCCAAATTGCTTGAGGCCATTAATATTCAAGGGACTAAGGGGGGGCGCCTCGGAGAGATCTTGGTTCGACTCCGGGCAATTACCGAAGATCAACTCCTCCAGGCACTTGCCATTCAATTTGAACTTCCCTGGCTCCCTCATCTTGATGAGAACCAGGTCGACCATGAATGGGTCAAGAAGGTTCCGATCCACTTCGCCCGCCGCTATCACGTGCTCCCTCTCAAGACAGAGGATGGAGCGGTGCTTGTCGCGACGACAGATCCCATGGAAACAGCTGCATTGGACGACCTTCGACTGTTGCTCGGCCTTCCGATCAAACCGGTGCTGACGAGTAGCTTATCGCTCCTGGCCTGCCTCAATCGTGTGTATGACGAAGCGGCGAGTCCTGCAGGCGCAGAGCAAGTGATGGAGGATATCGCGGCCAGTGAAAGCCTCGACCAAATTGCTCACCAGTTGGATGAACCGCAGGATCTCCTCGATGCCACAGACGAAGCCCCCATCATCCGGTTAGTCAATTCCGTGCTCTTCCAAGCCGTCAGGCAGCGAGCGAGCGATGTTCATTTCGAGTCGTTTGAACGAGGGCTGGTCGTTCGGTATCGCATCGACGGGGTGCTCTATCCTGTCTTAACACCCCCCAAACATCTGCAGGCGAGTATTATCGCGCGATTGAAAATCATGGCGGGTCTGAACATCGCGGAGAAACGATTACCGCAGGATGGCCGATTTCGAATTCGGACGGCGGGTAAGGATGTCGATCTGCGTGTCTCGGTGCTGCCAACCTCCCATGGCGAGCGGGTGGTCCTGCGTCTATTGGAAAAAGAGAACCGTCTCCTGGATCTGTCGGAGATGGGGTTTTCGCAGGGTCGGCTGGGAATCATCCAGCAGCTGATCCAATTGTCACACGGCATCATGCTCGTGACCGGGCCGACCGGAAGCGGAAAAACGACGACACTCTATGCGGCGTTGACTCACATCAATGCGCCGGACAAGAACATCATTACCGTCGAGGATCCGGTGGAATATCAGTTGCTCGGCGTGGGCCAGATGCAAGTGAATCCTAAGATCAACCTGACGTTTGCCGCGGGGCTGCGGTCGATTCTCAGGCAAGATCCCGACGTCATCATGATCGGCGAAATTCGCGATCGCGAAACTGCTGAAATCGCCATTCATGCCTCACTCACAGGGCATTTGGTCTTCTCCACGCTCCACACCAACGATGCCGCGAGCGCCGCAACACGATTGATCGACATGGGCATCGAACCATTCCTCGTCGCCTCTTCGGTAGTGGCCGTCTTAGCGCAACGTCTTCTGCGGCGAGTCTGTTCGGAGTGCAAGCAGCCCTATCACCCGACCGATGAGGAACTGATTCGGCTCGGTATCGTTCCGCCGAGGGTGCGCCCCACCTTCTATCGTGGAGCCGGGTGCCCGGCCTGTTCCCAAACAGGCTATCGAGGCCGAACAGGCATTTTTGAACTCCTCGTGCTGGACGATGAGATCCGCCGTCTTATCGGCAACAAGGCGGATTCAGCGTCGATTCGCCAAGCGGCGATGGCGAAGGGAATGGTGACATTGAAAGATGAAGGCGCAGAGAAAGTATTTCACGGGGTGACGACGACCGAGGAATTGATGCGGGTGACCCAACAGGAAGTCGAGATCTAGCAGGATGCCGGTCTACCATTATAAAGGCTATCGAAACGATGGCGGGGCCGCAACCGGCATCATCGATGCCGAGAGCCCGAAGGTTGCGCGCGTGAAATTGCGGAAGGTCGGCGTGTTTCCC
>JANYEF010000355.1 GCA_025363325.1 Nitrospira sp.
GGATGATAGGCCTCTTTGCACTGGATGCAAATACGTTTGCACAGGCGCTGGGCGAGCACTCCTAACATGGCGTCGGCAAAGTTGAATGAGTCACACCCGAGATCCAACAAACGGATAACCGTTTCGACTGCACTATTCGTATGGAGAGTACTGAGCACCAAATGGCCGGTGAGCGAGGCCTCAATAGCGATGTCGGCCGTTTCTTTGTCCCGCATCTCGCCGATCATGATGACGTCGGGGTCGGCACGCAGAAACGCCCGCATCGCGGTCGCAAATGTGAGACCGATCTTCGGATGGACCTGGACTTGGCGGAGACCGTCCTGGGTAATTTCAATGGGGTCTTCGGCCGTCCAGATTTTCCGCTCGTCGGTGTTGATGTGCTTGAGAATCGCATGCAAAGTTGTCGTCTTGCCGGACCCAGTCGGGCCGACACACAGGATGATCCCGTGCGGTTTCTCCGCAATGGCTTGAATGGCCTGCAAGGTGGCGGGAGCAAATTCCATCGCGTCGAGCGGCATCGGTTGCTTGGCAGTCAGGAGGCGCAGCACGACGTCTTCGTCCTGTCCGGAGGTGGGCAGGGTCGCGACACGTAATTCGATCTCTCGATCCTTCGCCAACCGGTACCGGATCTTGCCGT
Source organism: Nitrospira sp. (assembly GCA_025363325.1). Classification (GTDB taxonomy): domain Bacteria; phylum Nitrospirota; class Nitrospiria; order Nitrospirales; family Nitrospiraceae; genus Palsa-1315. The sequence goes on from JANYEF010000355.1 coordinate 638, forward strand.
CTTGGGGTCTGCGTCGTTCCGCGATGTCGAGATTGGCCATAACCTTGATGCGTGACACCACAGCACGCCGATAGGCAGCGGGAATCCTCATGTAGGTGAAGCAGGTGCCGTCGATGCGCAGGCGCACAGCCATGTCTTTGCGATCCGCGTGGGGTTCGATGTGAATGTCCGACGCGCCGAGGCGGTCGGCTTCGAGGATCACTTGGTTGGTCAGCCGCACAATGGCCGAATCGTTCTCATCGATCCCGCCGGATACGGGATCGATGGCAGGCTCAAGGTGAATTTCATTGACCAACTCACCGAGGATAGAGCCGATAGACCCGCTAGTCCCTTGGCCCCTAGCTAAGTGGAGTAATTGCTCGATGTCCCGACGCAGGCCGACGGCATAGCGAATAGTCATCCCAGGAAATGTGCGCCGCACGTCCCAGCCCTTGTCGAAATCGTGCGGATCGCTGGTGAGCACGTCGATCAGTGAGCCTCGACGCGCAATCGGCAGCCAGAGGTTCTTCTTGAGATAGTCGAGGTTGAGTGTTTTCAGCAAGTCGGCATCGATGACTGTTCGTTCGTCATACGGCAGATAGGGACATTGATAAAAATCGCTCAGGGCGGACCCTAAGGCGTCCTTCGGAACACGATAGCGGTCGAGAAGCACCGTTTCTAGATCGCAGGTGCCATCTTTCGAATCGTCCACCGCTGCCAGCACATCGGCCTGGCTGATAATCCCGCGATAGACCAGCGCATCCAACACGTTCTGCTCGATCGTGCGAGACGACTTCGCCCCGCGGTTCCCCTTCTTGGAAGAGCCCTCACTCCCCTCCGTCTTGCCCGTCCTTCCCCCACTCAGGATGTCGGTCTCGACAGTCATAGCCGGTGCCTCATCTCAATTCCGAGCCTCTAGCAGGGTGTTGAAAAACTATGTTGGCACGCGAGACTGGTGGGACGGGCGAGGGTTCGAGGTCAGAGCTTCGAACTTCGGATCGCGCCTGTCGCGCCAGTCTCGCCCGGCTATCCGTTAGTATTTCGCCAACCAGGTTCCTGGCGCTCGATACACAACCGGAAGCCCTCGAAAGAGTCCCTGCGCCAAATCGGTGTTGTACCAGACCTCGATAACGGTACCGGTTCCGATCGACGCCACGCTCTGTCCTGCCATCACCGCCCCGTACAGGCGAGCGGATCGTTCAATCTTGATCGCACCCGCCGCATACAGCAGGCCGTTGACGTGGATGCTGGACAATTGCACCGGCACCCTTGTCCCTAGCGACTGTGTTCCTGGCGGGGATGGACTGAGGACCGGAACAGACCTCCCTTCGGCACGAGGCCTGAGCACTACATGACCTTGCACGACTAGAAGCCCTTCAAAATAGTCCGTATCCAGCACCAACGTGCCCATGTTATCGGCCAGCGGCGGTTGCCCATCGACTGTGTCGATGAAGACCAATCCACGATGGTCTCCGAGGGTCTGAGATTCCAGCGCGTCTGCAGGAGCGATGCCTTGATCCGAGTCCGAGGCCCCCTGCGGATGGAGCTGCCCCGCACGATCGAGCCGATAATAGATCCCCCAGCGCAGCGCGATTTTCTTGAGCAAGTCATAGTCCCACCGATCGAGCCTCACTCCAGGCGTCGGATATTGATTCAGGTGCACGTTGTCAGGAATCGGAGGATTCACACCTTGGCCAGGCGGAGGAGAGATGACCGAGACGGTCCCTCCAATCCAATATTCCGTCCACCGATCCTGCGCATACAGCATCTGGTCATACGACTGGCCGGTGACTGGGGCAGTGCTGCTCTTGAGGACCAGGTCCTCGACTCGCTGCACTGCGAGATCGCCCAATACTCGCTGATCGCCCCAATGCACCAGCACGGGAGATTCACCCCCTGGTTGCAAGGTTCCGAGCGCCTGTCCAATTTGCACCGCCGCGCGAACCGCTGGAATCGAAACAGCCCCAAGCTGAAGCTGAACCGTTCGTGCGACCGGCCGGCGATCGACCGTCGTGGCCGTCACCTCAACCGTGCTCAGCAAGCCTGGCTGCAGAGGAGCATATACTTTTAACTTCAGAATTCGACCGAGTCCTCCCAGGGCATTGTAGAAACCGCCGGGGGAATCATTGAGCGTCTGATTGTCCGCTTGGTTCGCCGCATCGAGCATGATGTCGGGACGGTCAGCGGTCCCGACAAACTGCGAACGCCCAGCTGCGTCGAAGAACGACGGCCCGATCGAGAGATCTCCCTGGCGTTTCACGAGCAATCCAGCAACCGATGCCGGCGTGACACTCGGATCATGGAACCAACTCATCACAACATCCGCCGCACCGTCGGCCAGCTGTTGCGCGACGTTGTCCTCTTTCATGGCGCTGACGCCCGGTCCATCCTGACCTGCCAAATACAGAGACGTCATACCGGCAATTCCAAGCAGAAAGATCAGCATGAGCGCCGCGAGAAGTACGTGCCCCTTGTCGCACAGATTCATGAATTCTGATGCGCGCCGTTCTCCCATCCCCATATCCTCACTCCCATTCTTATTGAAGGTGCCGCCGTTATGTCCTGAGGCTAATTTCTCGAATGGCACGAATCCCTTGATCGGATATCATCACCTCAACGACGACCAGCCTGACGAGCGCGGGTTGTGCCACCGCCTGCCCATTTTCATCCCAGTAGGAGAACCGCGCCTCCCTGATATCGCCTACCAGGACGCTCGCGCCGCCATCGACCTGTCGCAGTAACCTCAGAACGCCCTGGTCATCACGACGGCTGTAGTAGCGGACACGATTCTGGAGTGTGACCGAGGCTCCGGATGGAATCGCCCTTGCCAGCGGCTGCGCCACCGTAAGCAGATGCCGTTGTCCATCGTGAACCAGGGCAAGTGTCTCGCAGCGCTCGGCCCAACAGGCCACAATGGTTTTCCGATCATCCCATCCTCGCCCGTCTTCAACCGACAGCGCCGTTTGGCCGATCGCCGCCGCTGCCGTGACCGTCGTCGAGAGGCCTTGCAGATTTGCCGAAAACTCCACTGAGTCCGCCGCTGCCATAGTGAGAGAATTGGACCCTGCGATTCGCAATTCCTGCTCCAGAACTTCTAACCCAAGGCGGAGATCTTGCTGCTGTGCGACCTCACGTTGTTGCTTCATAAACTGTTGCTGGAAATAGGACAGGGTCTGAAGCGTGGCACCCAAGACGATCAGCCCAGCCGCCATGGCAAGCATCAGCTCGGTCAGGCTGGTCCCTGCCTCCGTCCATCTTCTATGGTACGTGCCTCTTGTATGCTGTCCTGTCCTCATCCTGTCTACTCCGAGTGGCGGCACGTTATTGACTCCCGACGAACCGTGGATTCGCCCGCAGGGTACCGACGCGTACTTCACGCGGGCCCTCGCCGGCTGTGTAGACTGCGCGAGCCTCAAGGAATACATGACCTGAGGCCGACAGCGAACCGGAGCGGCTCGGTGTCACCGTCCAGATCAGATGGACGCCATCCTGGTCCCAACTACCGGAGTACACCCCATCACCGGCCAGCACATCGCCGCCTGCTCCATCGTCACGCATGACAAGATCCGGTACACCATCGTGGTTCAGATCATCCAGCAAGAGACGATCCCATCGCGCTGCTCGCTTGGCCTCAATCCGCGATTCCGCCATCGCCAGGGCACGCGTCGCCAATGTCCCCGTTCGAAGACTCCGTTCTGCTGCCTGAAATGCCCCCATCGCACCGGCTAACCCGATCATCGTGAGCGCCATGGCCACCAGCACTTCGGCAAAACTGGCTCCGCCCTCTGCATGACATAATCGATCCCGCGTCATGAGGCGGACACTCTTCCGGTGATGCTCACAGTGAACGTAGTTTCCCGACCCTGACTATCGCGCACGCGAATGGTTGTGGGGGACGCCGACCGACCGCTTGGATGAAACAAAAGCTCAGGGCCGGCGGTTGGCTCCTCGACGACCACCCCTTTGTCTGCATACTGATAGACGTGCAGGATGCCCTCGGCATCCGCACGTCGAAGCGTGATCGTACGGCCCTCTCGATCGAATATGACTCGAAGGCGCTCGCGCCTGGCCATCGCCAGTTGTCTGGCGAGCCGAAGCTCCGAAGCAATCTCTGCGGTGGCGTTCCGCGCCTGGGCCCTAGCGGTCAATGTCTGATAACTCGGTCCGGCCAACACAGCCATGATGCCTGTGATCGCCAGTACGATGAGGAGCTCTGTCAGACTCCAGCCTTGTTCCTGTTTCTGTGATTCTCTCGGCATGGTTTCCTTCTCGTAGACAAGTTTCCCCTACGAGGAAGAACGTGCCTTCCAAGACCCGTGCCCACGCTGGCCCTGATCAAGATGACTGACGGCTTTGTGAGGAGCGGGGACGGAATACTTTGCAAGTTCGCACGGTTTCGCGTTGCACGAGGAAACATGGAGGTGGAGCATACCTGTGCACTGGCCAAGAAAGAGGAGGGAAACCTGAGAAGCGCATCACTATTTAGATACAGGGATTCGCCAGAAGAGATACAGGAAGACGGTTAGTAGCCAGGGGCAAGAAGACCTTGATACCAATCGAGGAGCGGCTGGGCAAAAAACATAGAGAGGAGGGCTCCCAACACAAGGAAGGGGCCAAAGGGAATATAGTCATCACGCTTGATGATGTGCAGGGCGATCAAGCTAATGCCGATGATGGAACCAGTGAGCGAGCCGATCATGATGGTGAGGAGCGCCGGCTTCCAGCCAAGAAATGCACCGACCATAGCCAACAGCTTGATATCGCCACCTCCCATTCCCTCCTTGCCGAAGAGATAGGGGCTCAGCCAGGCTAGGAGCCAGAGGATGCCGCCTCCCACGGTGAAGCCGAGCACCGAGTTGATCACACCAACCGGCAGGACGGTCACTGCGCCCACAAGTCCGACCACCATTCCTGGTATGGTAATGACATTGGGGATCATCTTATGGGTGAGATCCGTTCCCGTTACCACGACCAACGCCGAAAACAACAGGGCATAGAGAGCGGCCGTCCAGCTTGGACCGAAGGACCATAAGATGGCGAGATAGCCGAGCGCATTGCTGGTTTCGACAAGGGGATAGCGGATCGAAATTGGCGCGCGACAAGCCCGGCAGCGTCCGCCAAGCCACAGGTAGCTCAGCAGAGGAATATTGTCGTAGAACTCAAGAGGTTGAGTGCACGAGGGGCAATGGGAGCCGGGCCAGACGATCGATTCGCCTCGGGGCAGTCTGAAGATGCAGACGTTGAGAAAACTGCCGATCAGCGCGCCGAGGGTCCCGACCACAAGATAGAGAGACCATTCTTGCATAATCGACTTAGGAACAAACTCTGGTTCGGAACACCCGAGTCACTTTGCATGCCAAATAAAATAAATTAGGTAGCTTCACTGGAGCCACTATCCTATAGTTTACTTATGGCGAGAGAGTTCTCTATAATCCGATGCCTACGGGGCGAGGATTTGTTCTTGCTCGTTTCTCCGTCAAGGTGAATTATACCGTACTTTTTTATTCGTCAAAGGAGAACAAGATAATGGCACGGACTACAAAGACGAAAACCAGACCTTCCCTCGCCAATCTGACCCCGCCACCCCGTAAAAAGCGGCCTGAATCGCTCACCAGTCGAGAGCAGGAGATCTTGGAACTGATTTGGGCCGGGTTCAAAAACAAGGAAATCGGTCAGCGACTCAAGATCAGCGTGAAGACCGTCGAGGCGCATCGGGCCAACATGATGAAAAAGATGCGCGTGTCGAACACCGCTCAGCTACTCAAAACCGCGATCCAAGATGGGACGATCAAGATTCGGTAGGCGTCGCCGCCGGCACGACGTCCCTGCCACGCTGGCGGACCACTTCGAACAGCGTGACGGCTGCTGCGGCTGAGACATTCAGCGACTGTATGCGGCCTTGCATCGGAACCCTGATGCGGTCGTCGCACTCCCCCAACACACCAGGGCGAATGCCTTCCCCTTCTCCTCCAAGCACCAGCGCGATCGGCCCGGTCATGTCGATGTCGGTATGGAGCTTCTCCGCCCGTGGGTCGACGCCATAGACCCACAGGCCTGTTTTTTTGAGTTCCTGAATCAGACGGATCAGATTGCCCACGCACCCGACAAAGATGTGATCGAGCGCCCCGGCCGATACTTTCGCCACCACCGATGTCAGGCCGACTGCACGGCGTTCCGGGATGAAGACCCCATGGACACCCGCCGCTTCAGCCGTCCGCAAAACCGCCCCCAAGTTGTGCGGATCTTCGACCCCATCAAGGAGCACGAGAAAGGGCTGCTCACCTCGTGTCTTCGCCCGCTCGAGAATCTGCTCCGTCGTGTTGTAGGATTTCGCCGCGATGAACGCGATCACGCCCTGATGGTGTCCGCCCGGCGCAAGACGGTCGAATGCTTGCGGCGGCTCGATATGGATAGGAACTCCTTGCGCCTTCGCAAGTTGAACAAGGTCGTGGAATTGCCTATCGGTGCGGAGGACAAGAAGCCGCTGCAAGGGCCGCGTACCGGCCTTCAAGGCTTCACGCACAGCATGCAGCCCGTAAATCAGTTCCGGCGGACTATCGCTTCCACCGGCTGGTGCCATCGGGCTTGTCCTCGATGACGATGCCGTGGGAGGCGAGGAACTGACGAATCTCATCGGCCTTCTTGAAGTCTTTCTGTTTCCTGGCTTCAACTCGCTCATCTCGCTTTCCATTAATTTCAGCATCGGACAATGACGTTGACGACGTCGATGCAAAACTAATCGCTGTTCCAGCTGAGGGTCGCCTTAGATTAAACTGCCATGTCCCCAATTGAAACAATCCAAGCACGCACCCCAGCGACCGAAAAACCTCGCGGGACCGCTGCCGCCCTTCGGTCGAGAAACCCTGTTCCAAAAACTTGTTCACGTCACCACGGAGCTTCTGGAGTGCTGCAATTGCCATTGGCGTATTGAAATCGTCGTCCATCGCCTGCTGAAAGGCCTCACGCGCACGATCGATCGCAGGGGGCAACTCCGTCTCGTCAATGCCGCGATCTCCGGCCTCATTCAGGCGCTGGAAAAGATCGTAGAATCCATCTAACGCCTGCTTGGCTTCCTTAATGGCATGATCCGAGAAATCGAGCGGACCACGGTACTGCGTCGCAAGGAGAAAGTATCGCAGCATCTCTCCAGCGATATCCTCAGGCCACTCGGATTTCTCAAAGATCTCTCTGATCGTGAAGAAATTTCCCAGGGACTTGGACATCTTCTCCTGGTTGATTTGCACGAAACCATTGTGGACCCAGTAACGCGCAAACTCCTTGCCGGTGGCGCCACAGGACTGGGCGATTTCGTTTTCGTGGTGAGGAAAAATGAGATCCATCCCCCCGCCGTGAATATCGAAGGTCTCACCCAAATGGCGCATCGACATGGCAGAACATTCGATGTGCCAGCCGGGGCGCCCGGTCCCCCAGGGACTGTCCCACGACGGCTCGCCTGGCTTGCTGCTCTTCCAAAGAGCAAAATCCATCGGATGGCGCTTCCGTTCATCCACCTCCACCCGCGCGCCGGCCTGCAAATCCTCGAGCTTGCGTTTCGAGAGGCGGCCATAGTCCTTGTATTTCTCGACCTGGAAGTACACATCGCCAGCCACTTGATAGGCGAGACCTTTCTGAATTAGCGTACTGACCAGCTCAATGATCTCGGCCATATGCTCGGTCGCTTTCGGCTCATGCGTGGCCCGTCGAATTCCGAGCTTCCCCATGTCCTGATAGTAGGCCTCAATATACTCGGCAGTGATTGCGTCGCAGGATACGCCTCGTTCATTCGCCCGCTTGATGATCTTGTCATCCACGTCGGTGAAGTTCTTGACGAATGTAACCTGGTAGCCGCTGAACTCGAGATACCGCCGGACCACATCGAACACGAGCGCGCTACGCGCATGGCCGATATGGCAGTAGTCGTAGACAGTCACACCGCAGACATACATCCGAACGGTCTTCGTCTGGAGCGAGTGGAACGGCTCCTTTTTCCCCGTGAGCTGGTTGTAGATCGAGAGCATGGGCTGATTACAACTCCGGAGTGATGCGGCGCTTCGGCCAATGGGACCAGAGAAAATAGCCCAGGGCCAGTGCCAGGCAGAGGCCGATGACGATGTCGAACTGATGGAAATAGTCTCTCAGATGCTCCCACTGCTCGCCCATTTTCACACCGATATAGGCCAGAAGATAACACCAGGGCAATGCACCGAGAAACGTGTAGAGCATGAACCGATAAATATTCACTCTGGCGATGCCGGCCGGCAACGAGATGAATGTCCGGACGACCGGAAGCATCCGGCTGAAAAATACGGCTGCATCGCCATATTTCGCAAACCATCGATCCGCCATCTCAAGCTCTTTTCGCGACACCAACATATAGGGCCCATATCGCTCGACAAAGGGCCGACCGCCCCACACACCGGCGTAGTAAGCCACCAGCGACCCCGCAACGTTCCCAATGGCGCCGGACAACGTCACGCCAAGCATCGTGAACTGTCCCGACGTCACAAGATACCCGGCAAAGGGCATGATGATTTCGCTGGGCAATGGGATACAGGCGCTCTCAATGGCCATGGTGAGAAAAATGCCGGTATAGCCGAACCTCGAAATCATCGATACGACAAACCGGCTGATCTCTGTAATGATCGCTTCGATCAGTCCCCCCACAGCACCCTAACTCCTCTGTTTGCTCTTCAGTTTCGACGATGCAGACACCCGACGCGCATGTGGTCGGCGCACCGTTTCCCACTTCCGGAATCGATCCAGCACCCCATGATTGGTCGTATCAAGATGAATGGGGGTGAGCGAAACCGCCCCTTGCTCAAGCGCCTCATGGTCGGCATCCTTGCTTCGGCTCCACGACACACGAGTCCCGGCAATCCAGTAGTAGGTCCGGCCATGCGGATCGACCTTTTCAATGATCGGATTGTCGAAGCGCCTGCGGCTGAGACTGGTGACTCGGACTCCGGTGATCGACCCGAACGGACGATTTGGAATATTGAGATTCACGAGCGTTTCGTCCGGCAATCCCTCTTTCAGGATCAAACGAGCGATACGAACGGCATACCGAGCCCCGGCGTCGAAATGAAAATGTTCCTGCCCCTCCTGTGATACTGCCATGGAGGGGACACCGAGAATCGTTCCTTCCATCGCGGCCGAGACCGTTCCGGAATACAACACGTCGTCGCCAAGGTTCACGCCTTTATTGATTCCCGACACAAGGAGATCGGGCGGTGCCGACAGAAGCTTCAATATGGCTAGATTCACACAATCGACCGGGGTTCCGTTGACCGCGTAGGTCCGCGTCCCGAGCTGACTCACTCGCAGCGGTTTATGAAGCGTCACGGCATGCGCCACCGCGGTCCGCTCACGATCCGGCGCGACTACCCACACTTCGCCCACTTTCGACAAGGCCTTGGCAAGCACCGTCAAACCAGGCGAGTGAATCCCGTCATCGTTGGTCACCAGTATACGCATGGGTTCTTCAGGAACAAAAGAAGCTGCCGGTGGCAGCTTCTTCGGC
>JANYEF010000381.1 GCA_025363325.1 Nitrospira sp.
GCTGTCCGTCGGGCGTGACCAGAGCCAGCAGTGGCGAGACCGCGATGCGCTGGCGTATCGCACACACAAATTCAACCTTCAGACGGAGTATGCGCTCTCCAGTCTTTCAAAACTCTCACTGTCCGGAGGCCTCGTTGATGCAAATCGATTCGACGGAGTGAACGGCGACTTTTTTACCAGCGCAGCCACCCCGGCACTGGGTTACGCCCATGCCACATACGAACGGCCAAACTTCTTCATCCGTGGGTTTTGGAATAGTGTAGCCGACACCCCTCAACTGTTTACGAATCCTCTCCTGGGAACCCTGCTGACGCTGACTGACCGCAACGGCAACACAAGTGGCAAAGCCAGGACGAACACCTACAATATAGAGGCCCAGCATGTTCTAGACGTTGGAAATTCGCACCGCGTCACCTACGGCCTCAACTATCGGCACAATACCGTCTCGCACTTTAATATTGCAGACTTTACCCGTGAAGACCGCCTCGGGCTCTATCTTCAGAATGAATGGACGGCCACTCAATCGCTGAGTCTGGTCATGGGGGCGAGATACGATCTCGACACCTTTGTGAATCCCACGATCAGTCCGCGGGTGGCTTTTCTGTACAAGGCAGCCCAGGATCATGTGTTCAGGCTGTCTGGGTCAGTGGCGTATCGTCCTCCCACCATTCTCGAGACGAAAGCTGATCTCCGAGGCGTGATCAGCCTTCCGCCTCCTTCTCTCTCACCACCCCCGACTCTCTTACAGGGATCAGATAATCTTGAGGCCGAGCAGATAGTGTCCTATGAGGCCGGGTACCAGGGATGGTTCTTGAATCACCGCCTTCGAGCGCGCGCCAGTCTCTTCTTCAACCATCTATCCAAATTGATTGCCACGACTCCTACGTCCCTGGTAAACGGCGGGGAGGCGGATATCTATGGTGGCGATGCCGGCATCGAATTCCTTGCCACTAGTTGGTTGACCGGATTTGCAAATTATTCGTATCAGGAGTTTGGCCAGACCTTCACAGGTACTGGTCGTAGAGGCATGCCTCGGCAGAAATTCAATGTCGGACTACGGGGGGAATGGGACAATGGACTAAACGGAGAAGTAACCTTCTATCACGTTGGTTCCGCCACCTATCCAATAGGGGAAGCATTCACAAGTCTTGCTCCATTTTTCCCCCCTGGGGTTACTGCTCCTAGCGAGCGAGTCGGCAGTTACAACCTGCTCAACCTCCGAGGGGCCTATACATTCTGGCAACAGAAAGCGGAAGCGGGCTATATGCGTGACGCTGAGGTGGCCATCTCCGCCTTTAATGCGTTGAACGACGAGCACAAGGAACATCCCTTGGGCGACCAGATCGGTAGCCGGGTGATGGGCTGGCTGACGGTGAGGTACTGACTTAAGAGTTCTGAGTTTTGAGTTCTGAGTTCTGAGTTGGAAGGCGAGGAGAGAATGCGGAATGAGAAATGTGGAATGAGGAATGAATTGGCCGGAAACGCTGAAAGAGGAGTTTTTGAGTTAGGTCCGTCAACGCCAGTTTGCACTCAGAACTCAGAACTTAGAACTCAGAACTCGGCGAAGCCGTTGGCCAAAACTCAGAACCCAGAACTCAGAACTCAAAACCATTGAGTTAAAAATGAGGTTACTTCCAGCAGAGGAGATTGAAAGAGAGATGGCGGCGGATGGCTTGAAAATCAGTTTCGTTGCAGGTAATCACGGTCGCGCCGATGCTGCGCGCGGTCAACGCGATCAACACGTCGAAGGCCAGTTCGCGAAGCTTGTTCCCCTCGTAGTGCTGACGACTCCTCATGACATTCAGCAACTCGCCGGCGTGGATCCAATGCGTTTCAGTGGGCGTGATAATCCGGCACCGATTCATCAGATCCATCACGAACCGAAGTTCGAGCCCCGGCCTCGCGCCACGCAACAGCTCATGCAGCACGACAGCCGAACAGCGAATCACGTAGGGAGCCTGGAGAAGATGAAAGGCGAAGCGACCAGTTCGAAAGTTCTCGATATAGACCGAGGTGTCCAGGATGGCTAACTTAGCTGGCCTTGAACGCATCCCGCTTCCCAACGCCGCTATATCGTTGGATCACCCAATCATGGGCGGCTCTCTCGGTCACCAGGTCCAGAGCCTTTTGAATGGTCTCTGTGATGGATTTAGTCCCGAGGGCCTTTTTCGCTCGTTTCAACTTGTCGGGGTCCAATCTGGCGGACACTTGAACAAGAGCCATGGAGCACCTCCTGTCCGACAGCATATAGGGATTTGTATGACAAGGTCAAGACGGGAAGTGCTGAGTGCTGCGCACCGGGAAGTTTTGAGTTTTGAGTTCTGGGTTGGGGGTTGGGGGCAAAAGCTGAGAGAGAAGTGCTGAGTTCTGAGTGAGAACCCAAGACTCAGAACCCAGAACTCAAAACTCAGAACTTCTGAGAGACAGGAGTTACGACATGGAGCAGCGGCGTTCTCAGAGCATTGTGCAGGACAAGAGCTTTCGTTTCGCCGTGCAACTTGTCGGGTACATTCGCCGGCAGCAGAACGATCATGTCAATCTTGTTCTGAGCAGACAACTCCTTCGCTCAGGAACCTCCATTGGAGCGAATGTCGAGGAAGCCTTGGGAGGACAGAGCAGTAAAGATTTCATTTCCAAGCTCGCAATTGCTGCGAAAGAGGCTCGAGAGGCCGGTTACTGGCTAAGACTCATTCGAGAAACTCAACCGCACAACCATCCGGAGCTGGCCAGCCTGCTGGCAGAATGCGGCGAGCTGGTCAAAATATTGAACAGTATCATTCTAACCACGCACCGCAAGCTTGCTTTGGGCACAGACTCCGAGCCCAGAACTCAGAACTCGGCGAGGCCGTCGACTCAAAACTCAGAACTCGGCAAAGCCGTTAACTCAGAACCCAGAACTCAGAACTCAGAACTTCCCAACCGCTGAGGTCTCTATGGTCACCGAAGCAAGCCATTATTCCGTTCTCATCGTGGAAGATAACCAGGACCTCGTCATGGGGTTACAGGATTTGCTGCACCATGATGGCTACGCCGTCACCGTTGCCGGTACCGTAGCCGGCGCCATTGAACTCGTTCGGGCCCATCGCTTCAACGCCATTATCCTGGACTTAGGCCTGCCGGACGGCGATGGGCTCGAAGTCTTGAAGGAAACCTACCGACTGGACCCCTCTCTCCCTGTCGTGGTCGTGACCGCCCATATCTCGCATGATCGCACCGTAGAAGCCCTGGCGGAGGGAGCGTACGCCTATCTCACAAAACCGTATGATCGGGAAGAGCTTCAGCACACCCTCCGTCGCGCCATCGGGGCCAAGGAACTCACCGTGAAGGTTGAACGGACAGAACGCCTCCTCAGCCAAAGCGAAGAACGCTTGGAACTCGTGATCCAAGGCTCCAATGACGGCTTCTGGGATGGACGAGCCCTTCCCGGCGAACCGTGGGATTCCCCGCGCACACCGGTGTGGTGGTCTCCTCGCGTCAAAGCCATGCTGGGTTATACCGACGAAGAGTTTCCCGATGTCTTAGAGAGCTGGGCTTCCCGGCTTCACCACGAAGATACCGACCGTGTCTTCGCCGCCTTGACGGCACACATCGAACGACGCGATCCCTACGATGTGGAGTACCGGCTCCGCACCAAGTCAGGAGCATATGGCTGGTTCCGTGCCCGCGGCCAAGCGATCTGGGACGAGATCGGTCGGATAACCCGTATGGCCGGCTCCCTCCAATGCATAACCGATCGCAAATGCGCGGAGGACGCGTTGCATCGCAGCGAGCAATTGCTCCGAGCCGTGGCCGATAACACCACGGCGGTGATCTATGTCAAGGACGCCGACGGCCGGTTTCTGTTTACCAACCGCCGTTTTGAACAGCTGTTTCATCTCTCGACCGAACAGATAGTCGGTCACACGAATCACGAAATCTTTCCACGGGAAATTGCCGACGCGTTCCGCGCAAACGATCTGCAAGTCCTGGAGCAGAACAGTACCCTGGAATATGAAGAACAGGCGCCGCAGGATGACGGATTGCACACCTTTCTCTCGATCAAGTTCCCGCTGTGCGACCATACCGGCAAGCCCTATGCCACGTGCGGTATTTCCTCCGACATTACCGAGCGGAAACGCATCGAAGATGAACTCCGTGCCAATGATGCACGAAGCCGTCTCACCTTAACCGCCGCGCCGGTGGGGCTCTGGGGCTGGGACCTTCAGACCGGTCAACTCTACTGGTCGCCTCAGGTCTCCACGTTGCTCGGCATGGCGCCTGGATCGGTCCTCGGCACGCAGAACGAATTGCTCGCGCTCGTCTATCCGAACGATCGTGAGACTATTGTGCTCGCCATGCGCCACGCGCTGGAGCCGCAACGTGTCGATATCACGTTTGAACATCGCGTGCTGCGGCAGGACGGCAGCGTCCAATGGTGTGTCTGGACGGGTGAGATTATTCGAGATCGCAACGGAAAAGATTTGCATGTATTGGGAACGGTCCGCGCCACGACGGCTATAACATGATGCTGAAAGATTCCACCAGCTTCTCAAGCGCGATCCGAAGTTCGGGGTTCGAGGTTCGAGGTTCAGAAAACATTGAACTTCGAACCGCGAACCCTCGCACGTCTCGTGCAACTATCGCAGGACGTTCCTTTGTCGCCTGGGCTGTGATGGGTCTCGTCTGGTTGCTCGGCCTCTGTAGCCTCTGTGTGTCAGAATCCGCGGCGATGGACATTGCTATCCTGCAATCTTCTAACATTCCCGCGTATCATGAGGCCGTTGCAGCCTTGAAAGCCACGGGCCCGATTGGAGCGATCTACACCGAATACGATGCGCAAGGCGACCTGGAGCTTGGGAAAAAGCTCGCGCGCAAGCTGCGGGCATCGAATGCGTCACTGGTCGTGGCCGTGGGGCTCAAGGCCGCGTTGGCAGCGAAAGTAGAAATTGTGGATGTCCCGATCGTCTATATGATGATCCTGGACCCGCTGAAACATCAGCTCACAGCCGCCAACATGACCGGCACGCTCCTGGAGGTCCCCCTCGAGCGGCAGCTGAAGATCATGCGAACGTTCCTGCCGGCCCTTCACCGGATCGGGACGCTCTACGATCCCGCCAAGACCTCCTCGCGGGTGAAGGAGGCGGAGCAGCAGGCTACTCTCTCCGACTTTCAATTGAAGGGACTTCCCGTTGAGAGTGAAAAAGACGTGCCCCAGCAATTGCGCACGCTGCTCTCGGATGTTGAGGCCCTCTGGCTCATGCCGGATTCCACGGTCCTCACGAACGAGTCCGTTCGATTCATGCTTGAGTCAGCGCTCGCACGTCAAATACCCGTCATCGGGTTCTCACCGGAGTTCACACGCCTGGGAGCGCTGCTCAGCCTGTCCGTCAACTATGGCGATGTCGGCCGGGAAACAGGACTGCTCGTGAAGCGCATTCTCGACGAGGAACGGCTGCTGCCGCTCAACCCCGTGCCGATCGAGCGGCTCAAGATCACCGTCAATCTCAAGACCGCGAAGTTCCTGGGCATGACGTTTCCGAAGGAGCTGATGAGTCTCGTCGATGAAACCTATTAATGAGGACAGGCACTTGAATCCTCCTTCTCCGCTGGAACAACCCAGGGCCCATGTGGCATTACCCGCGAGAGGGTTCCCCAGCCTGCGCACAAAGTTCGTGCTATTTTTCATCTTCATTCTCGTCATCGCCTGTTCAACCTTGAGCTGGTACTACGTCGAAGAGCGGCGCGCGGCGATGACCGGCAACCTCCAGCAGCTGGGAACGATTCTCCTCACAAGCGTGGTGCGCAATGAACACTTCCAATATGCAGGCCTCGTGGGGGAAGATCGCGCCACGCTCCAACAATTCATTGAAGGCCTCGTGGCTGTCCAGGATGTGGTGTATGTGGTCATCACCGGCTCGGACGGCAACGTGCTCACCCGATACACGAAGGGAGGACTCCAATCTTCTGGCAGCCTTGTGAGGTCCGTGGATCATCCTCTCTACCCGAACAGTCAGATTGCCAAACAGCTCGTCCAATCGTCAAGCACCACTCCTCTGATGACACGCCTCTCCATCTCAAACAGACTCAGCAATCGATTTGCGTGGGAGGAGATCGTCTACGACTTTGCCATGCCGGTGCTGCGAACGGCAACAGGAAGCACCTCGCTGCCTCCACTCTCCATTCTGCTGGAAGAAGGAAGCACCAAGGCATCCCCGGCACTCGTGTCCGGTGTCGTCCAAATTGGATTGAGCGACGCACACCTGAAACACGAACTCGCAGCGATGATCAATAATATTCTCCTCATCACCGTCCTCATCATCGGCGTAGGCGCGCTCGGCGC
>JANYEF010000446.1 GCA_025363325.1 Nitrospira sp.
GTCGTTGGCCTTACTAATCGCTTGTTGCAGCGTATTCATGAACCCGCCCGAGGGAGCGCCACTGGGTGCCTGAGAGGCAGTGGCGTTGTCCACAAACGAAGGTGTAGGGAACGTGATCGCTTTGATCTGATCCACGGCTACCTCCCAATCTCCAGCGCCTTATTCCACATGGCGCGAGTCGCGTTAATCGCTTGCACGTTGGCTTCGTATGAGCGGGATGCCCCGATCAGGTTGACCATTTCTTCCATGACGTTAATGTTCGGCATCTTGACGAACCCTTTCTTGTCGGCGTCCGGATGGCGCGGATCATAGATCACCTGCCCAGGCTTCGTATCTTCCTGCACCCGAAGTACCTTGACGCCATCGAGCGCGTGAGCCCCTGGCCCCGTCGACACCTGCCGAAACGTGCGTTGGAACGGACTGGCGACTGGCGAGGATTGGAACACCACGTCCCGACGCTTATACGGACCACCTCCTGGCGTACGAGTGGACTGCGCATTCGCCAGATTGCTGGAGATGACGTTGAGCAGGCGGCGTTGCGCATCTAAGGCGGAAACGGACACCGCCATACTGTCGGTCATATCCATGGTAGACCTCCGCGGAAAAAGGTTGAGGTTGAAGCTCAGCTCAAGTACAGGGTACGAGTCTTTCCATCAGCCGGGCTGTTTACCGTGCATCGTGGATCGCACTCATCAGCTGCCGGAAGCGGATCGCCATGATCGCCGCGGCACTGTTGTACTGCATGGCGTTATCCGACATTTTTGCCATTTCCAGCTCAATGTTCACCGAGTTGGCATCCAAGGGAAGGTCCCCCGCAGGCACGGGACCGAGCGTCCCCACTACCTGCTGGAACGAGTCTCCGCGTGGACCGATATGACGGCCCTGAGTCACCGCGAGGGTGACGAGCCCTCTCCCTCGATGTGCGGCCTGCAAGGAATCCTGAAAATTGAGATCGGTAGCGCGATAGCTGGGTGTTTCTTCGTTTGCGATATTCGAAGCAATCACCCGCTGTCTGGCTTGTCGCAAATCCAGGGTGCGATGAAGCAATTGCATAGTCCGATCAAAAATCGTCATGAAACTGCTCCTCTAGTTTTTCCTCTGCTGAGACCCAGGCAACCGTTATGCCATCGACGACCGGCGGAAAGCCGCTGCGCCGACAGAAAGCGCCGATAGTCTTCTGCAGCTCACATCTGCCGGTCGGCAAAACATGCCGACTCTATTCTACCCATGCCATGGTCGATAGTCGGGTTATGCTGAGACCTGGCAACTTGTCCCTCGATATTCTCGAAGCTTATTCCGCAAGGTTCGAATGCTGATACCGAGTTCTTTCGCCGCATGAGTACGATTCTCCCTCACTCGTGCCAGGGTTTGAAAAATCAGTTCGCGCTCCATTTCCCACAGCGAGCCGTTTCCAGAGGGCTGCGGTACGGATGGGACTGGAGTGGGAGACACCGGTTGAACGCCGGATTCCAGCAACAAGTGGCCTGGGAGGATCAGCTCGCTTCCGGCAAGGAGCACAGCACGTTCCATGACATTCTCCAGTTCGCGCACGTTCCCTTTCCAGCGTCTCTCTTGGAGCATCGCATATGCCTCCACTGACACCATCGGCAGCGGAAGGCTATTGCGTGCCGCGGAGACCGCCACGAAATGCCTCGCGAGCAACGGAATATCTGCGGGCCGCTCCCGCAACGGAGGAACCGTGACGGGGAAAACATTCAACCGGTAATATAAGTCTTCCCGAAACCGTCCTTGCTCCACTTCGTGGTAGAGCGATCGATTGGTCGTCGCAATGACACGAATATTCACAGCAACAGGCTCACGTCCTCCGACTCGATCCACTTCCCGCTCCTGAATCACACGAAGCAACTTGGCTTGCAGGCCCATGTTCATTTCGCTGATTTCATCCAGCAGCAATGTGCCGGTATGCGCCATCTCAAACTTCCCGATTTTTTTCATGATGGCTCCGGTAAATGCTCCGCGCTCATGGCCGAACAGTTCGCTCTCCAGGAGTCCGTCCGGTAAGGCCGCGCAATTGACGGCAATAAACGGACGGTGCGCTCGGGGGCTTCTGCTATGGACAAAGCGGGCCAGCAATTCTTTCCCTGTGCCGCTTTCTCCATGAATAAGGACCGTCGCTTGGCTCGCAGCGACGCCCTCAACGGTACTGAGCAGCCGGACCATACCCGGATCTTGTGTCAGGATAGACCGCTGGTCGATCGGCGCAGGCGATGGCACCGAAGCATCGGCGCCACGCGCTTTCAGATTGGCGATCACTCGCTCCAGCAAATCGGTAGAAAACGGCTTAAGAATGTAATCGCTCGCCCCGAATTTCATCGCCTCAACGGCGGTCTCCACCGTCCCGTAGGCGGTCATCAGAACCATCAACGTGTGTGGCGAGCGGCTCTTGATCTCCTTGATCAGATCGAGTCCGCCAAGACGAGGCATCTTCAGATCGGTCACCACCAGCCAGGGTTTGTATCGGCTGACCCGTTCAACAGCATCGGCACCATCGATCGCACCCTGCACGTCATAGCCCAAACGACGGACGGACTCCATTACGGCGGTCCGCATGGATGGATCATCATCGACGATTAGAATTCGCTCGGCCTGCTCAGGAACGTCCGTCGCAAGGCCTGCTGTGTCGTATTCGCTCATGCAGAGGTCTCCTCTTCAACGAAATGGCGCTCGTCGATCATGGCAGGAACACCGGCCCCATCTGCGCGATCAGGATCAGACGATTCTGGCGTCTCGACGCGATCCACCTCTCGATGATGTGGAAGTACGATCGTCAACGTCGTACCGCGACCTTCAACGCTCTCTACGTCGATCCGGCCACGGTGCGCTTCGATAATCGCGTGGACGATGGCCAACCCTAACCCGGTACCTTCGTCCCTCGTGGTAAAAAATGGATCGAAAATCCTTGAGCGCAGGGCTGCTGCAATGCCCACACCGGTATCCGAAACCGAGAGGCGAAGCGCTGGTCCTCTTGGAGCCAGTTCCTCTGTGAGGGCCGCCGACAGCGTCAACGTTCCACTACCAGGCATGGCGTGGATGCTGTTCAGAATCAAGTTCAGAAGTACTTGTTTCATTTGACCCGCGTCACACCAAATTCGAGATGCGGCAGGGTTGACCTCCAGACGAATGTCGATTCTGGTATTTGCGACGGCATGGGCGGCGAGTGTCAACGCATCCAACATAAGGGCTTCAGTCTCATGCCACTCTCCATGGGAGCAATCGGGTTTGGTATAGAGCAGAAGATTGGTCAAGAGACGATTCATCATGTGGACAGACGATGAGATATGCTCGGCGTATCCTCGCAGCGCTGGTACGCCTTTCAAATCACGGCGGAGCATCGACGCAAACAGTTCGATACTGCCGAGGGGATTCCGAATTTCGTGGGCAATCCGCCCGACCATCTCACCCATGGCCGCCAGCCGATTGCGGCGCTGCAGCCGGTCCTCGAGCTCTCGTACCGCCGTGACGTCCTGAATCAACGCCAGGCTACCCGCATGGCGCCCCTCGCTGGTCTGCAAGGCATGTTGGGAGAGCGCGACGGCCGCACCCTGTTGTGTGGTCAAGGGATAGGCGTCTCCATCCAGCTGCGCCTCCTTGAGACAGGCGGATAAGGAGCTGCCGATAATCTGTTCGCGCGGCAGCCCGAGAAGTTGCTCGCCGGAGTGGTTACAACGTGTGATCGTCCCTTCTGTATCCATGACGAGCAAGCCCGTTGAGAGGGACTCCACAATCGCCGTCAAATGCTCCCGCAACTCTTCATTGGCACGCAGATTCCGGTCGAGTGCCTCGTTGCGGTCGGCAAGCTCCACGTCAAGCTGCTCCAACCGGGACGTCATCGTCAGGTAGGACTGTTGCAATGTTGCCGCTGCATCGTCGAAGCTCCGAAAGGCTTCGCACAACAAATCACTATCTGTGGTCGCCGAGACAGGGTGTATGTTCATCACATCATCCTCCTTCCTTTTCCATAGTCGCGCGGAGACCTGTCTGCATCGCGGCCGCCGCGCGATGCAACAGCGGATCGCCAAACTCTTCGTCTGCTGCCATGACCGTCGACCGAACTTCTTTACGGTTCTTGGCCTCAGGATTCAGTATGATCTGCGCCCGCGCCCATTCGGCCTCTGCCGGGCTAGGTCCGGCCTTCAGCGCCTGTCGGTAGAGATCCACTGCACGTTCAGGTTTATTCAGGTTCATGAGCAAATCGGCATACAGCAGAAGGTCTTGCGGCGCACGGAGGACGTTGTGTCCCACTGCATCTTCAAATGCCGCGGCGGCCTCCTGTCCTTTCTGGTCTTCAGCCAACGTTCGCGCAAGCGTCACATAGATCCAACCTCGCGCCGCATCCCGGGGGTGTAAGCCTATCCACTGTCGCATGACCCGAATGGCGCTCTGGCGGTCTCCCTGCTCCAGCATAGCCGTCGTTAATTGCCGTGAGACCAGCGTTGAACGTGCACTCTGCGGATGCTGGAGGCGGAAACTTTCGAACACGTTACGAGCTGCCGCAGGGTCGAGCTGGGCCAAATAGCTCTCGCCAAGGCCAAGAAGGGCCTCTTCATGAAGTACAGCCGCCTTCCGATTCTTCACCAACGTTTGATAGAGGTGAACCGCTTCGGTTGAAAAACCCAGCCGACGATGCGTGTCGGCTACTTCCAATAATGTCTGCGTCCCGATGTAATGTTGCTCTGGAGCCTGTCCGTGGCTATGAAACAGCGTGAACACCTGGACATCCTTCTTGCTCTTAAGCGCCGCTTCCAACTGGGGCTTCAAGATAGAGGTCAGATGGAGTCCCGCCGCCACTGGCCACGGATCATGTGGAATGACACCGGTCCGCCGAGTGATGTCTTGATAGACCTGGATGGCTCGTGCGGAGCTTCCTCGCAATTCGTAGTGCTCTGCCAATTGGAAAAGCGACTCACTGCCAAGAATGTCATCCTGGTGTTCTAGGGCGATGGCCTTATAGAGCTTCTCGCCTTCGGATGACTCCAGATAGGAAATGCCGCCCCCTCGGATCATGCCTTCCACTTTTTTGCGCAGGAAGTCCTCTCCTGCTGACGCAGAAATCTCCTGTTCCATACGTGACAGGCGCATGCGAGCAACGGCCGCTGACGCTGTACCTGCATACTGCGTCTTGGCGGCTGTGTAAAACAGCTCTGCCGATGTTTGCAGACCGAGCCGGCTGTAACTGTCTCCGAGGCGGACAAGTGCCGTACCCGCGTGCTGGTGCGAAGGATAGAGGTTGTACAGGAGCAAATCGATTTCGCGCCCTCTTCTCAGCTCCTGAACTTCAAAGAGGGCATCGCCATACTGCTGCAACGCATCAGAATCGTTCCTGAGGAGATTCGGCCAGTGCCGATACAGGGTGTCGTACAGCGGTACCGCGTCTCGCTTGCGCCCCTGGGCGTAAAGGGCGTTAGCCTGATGCAATGTCGCCCTCACGACAAGACGATCGTCAGTCGCGCGCTTTCGGACCGTGTCGAAGGCCCGCTCCGCTTCTGTCCATCGCCCCACCTCTCCAAATGTAAGCCCTAAACCCAGCATGGATCGGTCTGCATCGTGACGCGGCAGCTCGCGGGAAAGAGCGTATTCATAGGCGACAATGGCTTCCTGAAACCACTTCATGTGGAGATATAGGTCACCGACCCGCCAGAATGCCCTGAACGCATTCGAATTCTTCGGGTACGAGCCGATCACGCTGCGATATTGCGCAATCGCTTCTCTCCGCCCATGGTCGGTCGGATCCTCGAGCAGGATGAGTTCGGCCAAGAATGCCTTCATCGGAGGAACCAACACATTGCTAGAATTGAGTGTGGCAAGCGCCTCGAATCCTTCACGGGCGACGACATACTGCCCTTGGTTCAGTGCCTCAACCGCCTCTTGGAATCGTAACGACTCCGGCCCCTTCACGGTTCGATCATAGCGGGGCCCATCATCGGGCAATGGGACCCGTAACGAGGGAGTCCCCAAACTTGTTTGAGGAGAGATCGTGTGGGGGAGTGATGGTGCAGCTGGCAACCCTCGTGGCTCAGCCGCAGATGCGGAATGTGCCGGAAGGCTGTACGCAAGCAAGCCAACTAAGAACCAATTGCAGTAGGTGATGATTCGCATGGACACGTTCAACGGATCAGCAATATCTATGCCTCTCACACTGTGCGAACAAATGAGCATCAGGTGAGGAAAACCTCGCTGAGACGCGCGACAATTCAGCGAACCCAGTCAACTATCCGACGCATCGCTCATGCGTTCGTCAATCGATTGACGGTGAGAGTGCCGAGAAGACTTCAAGAATCTGACATGAGGGGTTCAAGAGGCTACCAGGAGAGATTCCCTGGATCAACAGATCTTCTTGCAGATATCACGTGGCAGACTGCGGAACAACGAGGCCAGCCTGCCGGATAGCCACATGAGACAGGCGGGACGAGCGAG
>JANYEF010000477.1 GCA_025363325.1 Nitrospira sp.
TGAATATTGACTTTCGATTTGATGACATTGGCTATCCCGCGCTTGATCTGGTCGGCAGCACTTCGCAGCTGGGCTTTACTATAGTCCGCTCCACCGAGGGTGACCGACGACTGTGCCGCCTCTCGCGCTTCCCTTCTGTCAGCGATTGCAAGCAGGTCAATCAGCTCACTCAGATAGTCCTCAATGTTGGCACGGGAAGCGCCAGAAAATAGGTCCTTGATGGCAGTCAAGATCGCCTTGCTAGTGGCATCTAGCTGATCACTTTCGAGAGTCCTTGAGGTGAGATCAGCGGTCAATGGCAGGCCTGCACATTTGCTACAACCAGCCCCGATGAGAAACGCCCGGCCGCTCTGTTCCAGTAGGTTCTCGAACTTGCCCACCGCCTCAGCGAATGGCTTCTCGCGAAGCACGGAAAGATCATCGGGTGCAGGCATTTAGTCGACTCCTTGGTGAACCGTTCTGTGCGCTTGACGCACAGCTCACCGAAGTTGAGCTTGGGCAGCAATGTGTCGCACAGGTCGGAGAGAAAGAAAAATCATGAAAAGTCAGAAGTCTTGCGATCATACATTCATCCAGAGATCGCAAACTTCCCTGCTTGTTCCGTCCAAGACAACCCTAGACAAGCCGGGTTTCCACTCACCTATTGGCGTCGCAGAATACCTCTTTCCCCACGGGAAAGCACCCCGCCCGTTTGGGGAAGTTCTGAGTTATGAGTTCTGGGTTCTGAGTTGTTTGGTCCACTATAAGATGTAGGAAAAGGGCTGAGTGGGTCTTTCTGGTCTCTCTGGTTTGTTTGGTTGGTCTGGTTCGTCTTGTTTGTTTTGTGCATCGAACCAAAGAAACCAGATAAACAAGAGAAACCACATAAACAAGAGAGACGGGCGGGAGGGGCGCGACGGTGGGAGGGTTCATCTGGTTTGTCTGGTCTATTTGGTTTATCTGGTGCGATGAACAAGAGGGACGAAACAGACAAGAGAAACCAAAGAAGCAAGAGAGACGAGGGGTCAGAACGCCGTCAATCGACCCTGATTAGACGACGCCCGGGAAGCGCTGGCTCAGCCCTTTGGAGGGCGCTTGGCCACCTGCTTGAGGATATCGCTGACTTGTTTCTTGAGAGTCGGCAGATCCCGTTCTACCACCGCCCAGACTTCCGCCAGGTCAATGCCGAGATAGTCATGGATCAACACATGGCGCATTTTGATGATCTGTGGCCAAGGGACTTGCTGATGGGTCTTGCGAAAGGCGGGAGTGAGCTTACTGGCTGCCTCGCCGATGATTTGGATGTGGTGAATCATCCAGGTGTGGACGAGTTCATCGTCCTCGAATGCACGCCGCCCTCGCTTCGCATATCGCTCAATCCGCTTCGCGGCATCGAGGATATCCCGCAGGCGTCCACGATCTTCCCTCATAAGGCAATTGCGTCTTTGAGGATTTCCTTCCGAACCGGAGGGCGGAGCCCGCGTTCCGAGGCCACATCAACCGGGCGTTTGAGTAAGCGTTCCAGATCAAGAATCAGAGCGGCATGATCGAGAAGACTGCGGCCTTCATCCATCTCCACTAGGAAATCGATGTCGCTTCCTCGGCGAGCCTCTCCTCGCGCCACTGATCCGAATACGCGCACTTTTCGCGCGCCGTGTCGCGCGGCAATCTGAAGAATTTTCTCTCTCTTGGACTGGAGCAATTCGCGGATACTCATCACTCGCCTCCTGTGCGTAGTTTAGCTAATTCACGCCTGGAACGCCAGCAACCTCCCCGTCTCCGGCCTCCGTG
Source organism: Nitrospira sp. (assembly GCA_025363325.1). Lineage (GTDB taxonomy): Bacteria > Nitrospirota > Nitrospiria > Nitrospirales > Nitrospiraceae > Palsa-1315. The sequence goes on from JANYEF010000477.1 coordinate 1,771, forward strand.
TTGATGGCGCAGCGGCTCGGATTGGTTGAGGTTGGGAACGGGAGCTGAGGCATATGGGGCAGAGGGCGACGGGGAGAGTTTGTCTGGTCTGTCTAGGTTATGACCCAAGAGAGCCAGATAGACCAAAGAAACCAGATGAACAAGACAGACAAGCAGGAAGGTATGCAATGGATTATTCCGACCTGATGAACCGCCAACTCAGCGCCCCAATGGCTGCACCGATGGTATCGGCCAGCCAATCCTGCCAGCTCGACTCGCGGAATGGGACAAAAAGTTGATGCGCTTCATCCGTGACGCCGTAGACTGAGGCCGTCACGATCGCCAGCACGACCGCCTGCCGACCAACGGCCGGCCCAGCTGCCCAGCGAAACGCGCGGTAGCAGAGGAGGGCCAAGATGCCATACTCCACCGCGTGCAAGACTTTGTCGCTCACGTCTTCGATTAAGAACGATGGCAGTTGCTCTTCCGGGTGCGACTGGGCCGACAGGTAGAAAACCACTCCGGCATACAGCGCCACCGGCACCCAGTACCAGAACACCTGAACCATCGCACCTTGCCGAGTCACATCACGCATTGATTTCTTCTCGCCCCATCCCCTGCCCCTATGGCATACTTGTATCTAAATGGTTGCGGAAAAACTATACGGACACGCCTTGTCCCAAGCAAGACCGCATCGAACGATCACATACTAAGGGGTGGCTGGGATGATCCCAATTGCGCGCGTCCAACGAGGGCCTTCTCAGGCCGCGCGTTGCGCGAGCACGGGGATCGTCTCAGCTACCCCAGCCCCCTCAGCATCCTGCTATATGCAATCGTACCCGCGAGGCACCGAGCGGGCAAGGAATTGCTGAAACAACCTCTTTGATCGCCGGACGTGTC
>JANYEF010000490.1 GCA_025363325.1 Nitrospira sp.
AGACGTCTTGAACGGCTCCTCGCCTGGTGATGACCAGTCCGATGGGACGACGAATTTCGTGCGTGACCTGCGCAAGGGTTTTTGCCGCTTCAGATGAGAGGACGTCGTCCACGGGCATACGTCGACGATACAGCCGCTCCAGCATGGCGAGCTGGCTGGCACGAAGACCGAGAACCTGTCCGTAAATCTCTGGAATGGGCGTCGTTTCCTTACAGTCGTTGGTTAGATCGTCTGTGCGTATGGTGAAGACAGCGAGGCGTGGGCATCGATGTCCAGGGATGCACGGAGCCCTGCGCGAAGAGCCTGCCTTCCCGCTGCCGCGATCATCGCGGCGTTATCCGTACAGTAGGCCAGCGGGGGAAGGCTCAGGCGCAGGTCTTCGGATGCGGCTCGTTGCTGGAGCAGCGCGCGCAACCGAGAATTGGCGGATACCCCTCCGACGACGGCCAATGCATGAGCGCCGGATGACCGGACTGCGGCAAAGGCTTTGTCAACCAAGATGGCCACGATGGCCTCCTGATAGCCGGCCGCGAAGTCAGCAGCACGCGCTATGCGAGATTGTTCATGAATCGCTTGAAGTCTGTAGAGTAAAGCGGTCTTTAAACCACTAAAACTAAAATCAAGACTCCCCTCCTTGAGATATGATCGCGGAAATGCAATGGCCTCTGGGTTTCCCTGCCGAGCCAAGCGGTCGATGGCTGGTCCCCCAGGATATTCCAGTCCAAGCAACTGAGCGCCTTTGTCAAAGGCCTCCCCTGCCGCATCGTCTCTGGTAGAGCCAAGGAGCCGGCAATGACCACTGGACTCCTTATAATAGAGATGGGTATGTCCACCCGATACAACCAGGACCACGCAGGGTAATGGAAACGCTGGGTCCTGCAACCAGGCGGAAGCGATGTGGCCTTCAAGATGGCTCACGCCGACCACCGGAATATTCAAGGCATAGGCCAGCGCTTTTGCATAGTTGACTCCGACGAGGAGCGCGCCAGCCAGGCCGGGTCCCTGAGTGACGGCGATTCCAGTGAGATCCGTCCATGCGAGACCGGCTTGTTGCAGCGCCGCAGCGGAGACAGCTTCAATCGATTCAATGTGGGCACGGGAGGCAAGTTCTGGAACGACGCCACCGAATCGTTGATGGACGGCATGCTGCGAAGAAATAATATTCGAGAGGACGGCACCGTCTAGGGCAAGCACCGATGCGGCTGTTTCATCACACGATGTCTCGATACCAAGGATGGGCCCCGGCATCCATGCTGAGGTAGGCTGTTCAAGGGTCGTTCTCATAAAGTCTTTGCCGATCACGCGACCTGGATCGATGAAAAACACATTAGTCTGAGGGATGACAAATAACACGGCCCTTGTGGCCGCTGGCGCCACAAGGGCCGTGTCCTACTCTATGCACTGGCGTCGCGACGATAGAGGGCTGGGACATTAGACGCCAGCCATGGCCTCCTGCTCGATGAATGCCGGAGCGCCGTCGCGAAGGACCACGCGGATCTTTCGGCATTCCTTAAACCGTCCCTTGATCATCTCTTCGGAGAGTGGATCGCCGATCGCACGCTGAATCGTACGGCGCATCGGTCTGGCTCCGTAGAGTGGATCGTAGCCTTCTTTAATCAACCACTGTTTGACGTCTTCCTCAACCTCGAGTTCCACACCCTTCTCGAGGAGACGAAGGTTGAGTTGACCCAAGAGGATGTCGAGGATACTGGAGAGATGGGTTTTGTCTAATTGATGGAAGACCACAATCTCGTCGATCCGGTTCAAAAACTCTGGGCTAAACGAGCGGCGCAACTCCCCCAACACTTCTTCCTTCTTATGCCGCTCCTGATCGCCTTCCGTACTCTGAAATCCAAGGGAGACCCCCTTCTGGATCATCTTGGTCCCGATATTGGAGGTCATGATGATGACGCAATTCTTGAAGTCGATTTTGCGTCCGAGGCTGTCTGTCAGTACCCCGTCGTCCAATACTTGTAGCAGGATATTGAACACATCAGGATGGGCCTTTTCGATTTCGTCGAACAGGACCACTGAATAGGGCCGACGCCGGACCCGTTCAGTCAATTGGCCACCTTCTTCATATCCCACGTACCCCGGAGGGGCTCCGAAGAGTCGAGAACTGGTGAACTTTTCCTGATATTCAGACATGTCGATCCGAATGAGTGAGTCTTCACTATTGAAGAGGAACTCAGCTAACGTTCTTGCCAGCTCGGTTTTCCCAACCCCGGTGGGTCCCAGAAAGATAAAGGACCCGATAGGCTTCCGCGCTTCCTTGAGACCGGCACGCGAACGCCGAATAGCCCGGGCCACGGCAGAGATCGCTTCGTTCTGTCCGATCACGCGTTTATGGAGGAATTCCTCCATGCGCAGCAGTTTGTTCGATTCTTCCTCTTCGAGCTTGAAGAGCGGAATGCCCGTCATCTTAGAGACGACATAGGCCACGTCTTCTTTTCCGATCGTCGGCTTGTTTTTTTCCTGATTCTTTTTCCACTCGCGCTTCGATTCATCAAGGAGTTTGCGCAGTCGTTCTTCTTCCTCGCGATGACGAACAGCTTCCTCGAAGCTCTGCATCGAAATGGCCAGTTCCTTTTCGCGAGAGACTTTCTTCAACTCTTGTTCCATCGCCTTAAGATCCGACGGCAGCGCATACGTCTGCAATTTTGCGCGTGACCCCGTCTCGTCGATCAAATCAATGGCCTTGTCCGGGAGAAAGCGGTCGCTAATGTATCGATCGGACAGCTTGACCGCCTCGAGGATGGCCTCTTCGGAAATCTCGACACCATGATGTTCTTCGTACCGATCGCGAAGCCCTTGGATGATCAGCACTGTTTCTTCGATGCTCGGCGGCTGGACGTGAATCGGTTGGAACCGTCGCTTGAGGGCTCCGTCTTTCTCAATATGCTTCCGGTATTCATCGAGAGTCGTGGCGCCGATGCACTGAATTTCACCGCGCGACAGTGCGGGCTTGAGCATGTTGGAGGCATCAATCGATCCTTCGGCCGCCCCTGCTCCCACCAAGGTGTGGAGTTCGTCGATGAAGATGATGATGTTCCCAGCCTGGACGATTTCCTTCATCACAACCTTCAGGCGTTCCTCGAATTGGCCACGATATTTTGTCCCTGCAACCAGTGAACCGAGGTCGAGTGCAATGACACGTCGGGAAAGAAGATTGTCCGGCACTTCGGACTGGACGATCCGCTGGGCGAGACCTTCCACAATGGCGGTCTTGCCGACGCCGGCTTCCCCGATGAGCACAGGATTGTTTTTTGAACGGCGACTCAGGATCTGAAGCACTCGCTCGATTTCGTCGGCTCGGCCGATGACGGGATCCAGATGCCCTTCCTGGGCGAGCTGAGTCAGATCACGACCGAACTCATCGAGTGCCGGGGTATTGCTCTTCCGGTCACGCTCACGCGGGGCGGACTTCCGCAAAAATGTCACGGTCAATTGTCTTGCGGTCAGGAGATTGGCTCCTAAACTGCGAAGGATCTTTCCGCCGATTCCTTCCTCTTCTCGGAGGAGGCCCAATAGGAGGTGTTCGCTGCCGATATGATTGTGCCCAAGGAGACGGGCTTCTTCGACCCCGTATTCGATGACCTTCTTGACCCGAGGGCTAAAGGGTATCTCCCCAAAGGTCATGGTAGTTCCCCCACCGGGCAAATTTCGCTCAATTTCCAAGCGGATTTGTTCGGTCGAGAGTCCCATCTTTTTCAAGATCATCAGGGCAATCCCGTCAGACTCACGGAGAATAGCCAAGACGAGATGCTCGGTTCCGAGGTAGTCGTTTTGATGACGCTCAGCCTCTTCCCTCGCGAGGATGATGATCTTCCGACCCTTGTCCGTGAAGCGTTCGAACATCCTGCCTCCTTTTAGGTGGAGCCTATAACTAGTCCCACATGCGCAAACCTATCGAAATTTCTGGTCTAATTCTAACTAGAAGGAATTTCAGTGTCAAGACTACGAGACAATCGCACAAGCCCGAATTGGAGAGGACAGAATACATGCATGGAAGTCATGCGATGAAGGCCAGACGTGTTCTGGTTCGTTGACTTCAAAAGAACGCTCCCGATACAATCTCGGACGTTTTTGGCGAGATCTTAATAGCCAGACGACAGGGTTTCACGAATGAAAAATAAGAGTGTCGGGATTCTGACAAAACCTCACTTTGCTGAGGTGAAAAGCACGCTGCATGATGTGGTCCACTGGCTCCGAGCTCGAAGCATCGATGTGATCTTGGACACGACGTCTGCAATTCTTCTCGGTGAACAGGGCGGCTATCAGAAAACTCAGCTGGCGAGCAAAGCGGATGTCCTTCTTGTCTTGGGCGGCGACGGGACGATGCTCAATGCCGCTCGGCTTGCCGGGGAACGGAGCATTCCCATCCTGGGTGTCAACATGGGTGGATTGGGATTTTTGACCGAAGTCCGGCTGGAGAACCTGTATCCCTCGCTCGAACGGGTATTTGCGAATGACTTCGTGCTCGATGAACGACTCATGCTACGGACGAATATTCATCGGCATGGCGAACCAGTCGCGCAAGGGGTGGTGCTGAACGATGTCGTGATCAGCAAGGGTACGCTGGCTCGCATGATCGAGTGTAAGATTGCCATCCAAGGCCAGTTCGTCACTAATTTGCGTGGCGATGGAGTGATTGTCAGCACCCCAACGGGATCGACGGCCTATTCCCTGTCGGCGGGAGGACCCATTATCAATCCGGCGGTCCAGTCACTCATGGTGACGCCGATCTGTCCCCACACGTTGACGCACCGTCCCCTGATCGTACCAGGAACTGCCGAAATCGAAGTGACCCTCACCAGTAAGGATGATGGCGCGATGGCGACATTGGATGGTCAGGTTGGAGTGGCGCTGACGCAGGGCGATGCCGTTGAAATCAAGATGTCGGAACACCGGACAAGACTGATTCGCTTCCCGGAAAGTGGATATTATGAAGTCCTACGAGAAAAGCTGAAGTGGGGGGATGGCTAGCGATTCGACCGATTGCTCTGCTTATTGCGCCTTCCCTCGCTCAATCAGCTCAATCATGTCCTGGTTGCTCGCGTACTTAAACTCCCCGATACAATCCGCCGCACCCTGGTGACTTTTCTCTCTCGATTCAAGGACGCGAAGCCCCTTCACATCGACCGGGTAGCTCTTGTGCGTCTTAAAAATCGAGGCCAGCTTGTCGAGGACGGCCTTCGCACCAGAGTGGCTGTCCGAAGTCTTGGTCTCGAGGTATCGGTTCACCACTTCAGCGCACCAATCCCCGTCCCGCTTGGCGATACCGACTAAGCCTTCGCTCGCCTTCCGTGCCCATCCAGCGAGAAACGAGCCGTCGACGATCTTGCCTGTAGACTCATCGTAGGCCTGGAAGAGCGCGTCGTCCGGATCGTTGCCGGTCTTGTTGGGGTTGGTAACAAACATGCCGCTCTTATACGGCAGTCCAACGGTCTCATCGACTTTGTCGCCGACCGCGAAGACAACAGCATCGCACGGGAATTCATAATATTGTCTCAGCCCGACCGCGACCGTATCCTCGTCTTTCGGTTCGAGCTTATTCTCTTCCATCTCCAGGCCGCGCACGCGGTTGTTTCCATCGACAAGAATACGCTTGGGAGAGGCGAGGAACTTGAAGCCCATCTTCGTCTCGCTGGCCGTCGGTTCGCACTTCGTAAATTCGTCAGTCAACGCCTTCAGCACCTCATCGGCCTTCTGGCCGACCGCGGCAAAACGATCCTTGATCCGAGCTACCTCTTTGGCGATCCCATCCACATCCATGTTGGCGCACACCGCGCGAATTTCTTTCGGATTGTACTTTCGCTCGGCAGGCCCTCGCCGCACGATCGCTGTGACCCGCTCGACCTTCTTGTAGCAAATCAGCCAGTGGGCGATATCGACCATCACGTCGCCGGCGCCGATTATGGCCACATGCTTGCCCATCTCAAACGGACGATCACCGAATCCAGGGAGCCGATTAAAGTGGTACACGACATCTTTCGCGTGGAAGACCCCTGCAGCCGAATCCCCTTCCACGCCGATCGTCTTGGTCCCTTGCGCGCCGATGGAAAACACGACTGCGCTGGCGCCAAGGTTTCGGACCTCTTCGATGCTGAGATCTTTGCCGTTGCCGATGGAGACATTGCCGAAATAGTGAACGTTCGGTCGCTCGAGCAACTCCCAGTACTGCTTTTTGAGACCTCCACGAAGCTTGAGTTTCGCGGGAAAGATCCCGTATTCAGCCAACCCGCCGAACTTGATGTCGCGATTCAGAATAATGACCTCATGGCCTGTCTTCGAGAGTGAACTCGCCACCGCCATTCCAGCTGGTCCGGCGCCGGCCACAATAATCACATGCGAGTTCGTTGCGCTCATGCGTTGTTCCCCGCGAAAACTGACAGAAAAGTGACGAGAACCCCAACAGTTCCGCGGACTTTAGCATAGAGGCTTTTGAGCTGTCAAAGCTGAACAGATGGCTCAGATCGAGAACACGAGCAACAATCGTAACAGCGGCACGCTGTAGGAGAAACGGATGGTTGAGTTGAACGTGTTTGGCGGACGGAACAACCTCAGCACGCTTGACCGTCAAGACAGTTGCTGACCCAATAATTGTCAGGCCTACATGGCGAGCAGCGTAAAAATCAGGCCGCACATGACCCACATGCGTTGCGTGAAATTTCCATCTCTGGATTTGGGTTCTGCTGTTTACTTGCGTTGGCTGGAACTGAGTACGCACAAAACCAGAGGACCCGGTGCGATGGTATTAAGCCATCGCACCGGGGTCCTTATTGAGCCGCTACACGAGGCTGTTACTCAGCAGGCAGCAATATAGGCAACACTTGGATGTCTGAAAAACGAGCGGACCAGTGCGGGGCGGCGCGCCATTTCGGCGAGTTGCGCGGTGATGCGATCGGCCAGATGTTCGCCCTTCTGCAGCGGACGGCGTGCGTTGCTGGTGCGCTTGGCGTGGCTCCAGACCAACTCATCGGGGTTGAGATCCGGGGCATAGCCGGGCAGGTAATGCACGGTCAGCTTGCCGTCGAGCCCCGCGACGTATTCCTTGACCGCGAGCGCCTTGTGGGCTGGCAGTCCATCAAGGATCAGGTGCAGGGGTTTGCGGCGTCCGCGCATCATCCGGCGCAGCAGGTCCACGAACAGCGGGCCGGTCAAAGCGCCCGCATAGGTGGCGAACCAGAAGGCGCCTTTGGAACTGACGGCCGACGCGGCGCTGATGCTTTGGCGTTGACCGGGAACCTGGACCACCGGGGTGTGCGCGCGTGCGCCCCACGTCTTGCCGTGGACCGTATCGGCGCGAAAACCCGACTCATCCCAGAAATAGATCTCGGCGTGGGTCTGTTTGGCGTGGCGCGCAAGCGCGGGATAGGTCTCGCGCTGCCAACGAGCAATCGCGTCGGGATCACGCTGATACGCCCGCTGCAAGGGCTTCTGCGGCGTCAGGCCTTGTCGTGCCAGCACCGCACCAATCGAGGCCAGGCTCAACCGCACGCCGAATCGCTGCGCCAGCAGTTCGTGCACAATCTGGCGCGTCCACAAGCCAAACTCGAACCCGTATTGCCGGGGATTCTTTCCATTGATCCAGCGAAACACCTGTCGTTCCTGGCTCGCGGTCAGGGTCCGTGGGCGGCCGGTCGCGGGACGTGCGGCGAGCGAGAGGAGGCCGTGGCCCCGCCCGCGCGCCGCCGTGAGCCACCGATAGATCGTGCAGCGGTGAAAGCCGTAGCTGGCGATCACGTCGCTCGGGCGTGCGCCTTCGCGTACGCGCTCGACGGCCATCTTGCGGATGGTCTCCAGCGTGCCGTGATCCAGTGTCCGTCCGTCTCGCGTCATAGCGGAACGGAGTATGACATAATCAGGATGTGTTGTCTAACTTACTGACCGCTGAGTAATACGACTTTCAGGCTCTTTCCGTCTGCCCAGTCCCTGCGCACCGTGTTCATAAACCTCTCCCCAACTCAAGACCCAAGAAGTCGATTTTTCCAGGGCTTTGACGTATCCTTTCGCCTGTTCCAAAAACAAATGTAATTGATCCAGGTCTAGAGTGCCAAGTCTTTGCTGCCAGAGGCATGTGATGAAACATCGGCTTGCTCTTGAGATGGCGG
>JANYEF010000513.1 GCA_025363325.1 Nitrospira sp.
GCCTTGAGTTCGTTACCTTGACAGCCCCCGGCGGTCGGTGTACCAAGAAGCTATGGCGAAACCAGCGGGGCGAAGGGCGGTCGCAGCGGTCATTGTCATCACGCTGTCGGCGCTGCCTGCAATCCAGGCAGCGGAGCTGCCGATCACCAAGGATTTCCCCGTCTCTGATTTTCAGAACCGCCCCCAAGACGTCACCCCCTACGACTTCGACGCCCCGCCGCAGGGCCTGTTCCTCACCATTACGACAGCGGAAGGATTCGACGAGGAACTGGGCTTTCACCGTACGCACGAGATCGTGCCAGTGAAACCGACCGACCGGTTTCGTCCCGATACCCCGGCAGTCTTCATTGTGTTCCACCTCCACCAGCATTATCAGGGGTTCCAGGTATTCGGACGCTGCTTTCCGGAAGCGGTAGCCGGCCTCGATCCCACCCTGGTGATCGGACAAGATGCCATGCACATTGCGCTGGAAGACGAAAGCGGCTACCTCACGCTCTCCCCTCCACAGGACGCATGGAGGCCCGGCCGATACAAAGTAGAAATTCACGTGGGGGAACAGGTCAACGAAATGAGTCTGATGGGCACGATGCGCTTCACGATCACCGAGGCAGGGAAGTGATGAGTGATGGGTGATGAGGACAGACCCAACAATCCTCCGTCATCACTGTTCACCCATCACCGCTCACTTCCCCCTCGTTTGACGCTCCCTCCGGCATTCGGTAGAATGCCCGCGTGAATGTGTGGTTTCCCTTCTCCGTCAGGAATGTCTACCCCGCATGACCGTGCCATCCCATCCATGGGCTTCCGTCATCGTCCCTATCAAGGATGAGCGAGACAATCTCGTTCCACTGCTTGAGGGGCTGCTGACCGTCATGAGTTCACATGCGGCCTCGCAGACTCGGCTGTTCGAAATCATCTTCGTGGACGATGGCAGCAGCGACGGCAGCAGTGAGGACCTGGATCGTCTGGCGATACAGCACCGGCAGGTGAAGGTCTTCCATCTCGACCGAAACTATGGCAAGACCTGCGCGCTCGACGCGGGATTCAAGCAGTCTTCCGGTGACATCATCATCCAAATCGACGGCGACCTTCAACAGGATAGCGCAGACATTTTGACACTCCTCCCCTATACTGCCACCTACGATCTCGTGTGTGGATGGAGGCAACAGCGGCAGGATGGCTTCGTAAAGAAAATGTCCTCCCGAATCGCCAACCGTGTGCGGAACTTTTTTACCCACGACGGCGTCCACGACACGGGCTGCCCGCTCAAGATATTCCGACGGCCCGTCCTGGAACGACTGCGCCTCTACGAAGGCATGCACCGATTCTTTCCCGCACTTGCGCTGATGCATGGGTTCACGGTGACTGAGGTGCCGGTTCGGCACTACCCGCGCATTCACGGCGTCTCCAAGTACGGCATGGGCAACCGATTATTCAAATCGCTCTATGATTTGATTGCCGTGCGGTGGATGCAAACCAGAGTGTTGCGGTATACATTCCGCGACAAGTAACGAGCGAGTGATGAGTGATCTGTGATGGGTGATCAGTGGACGGGAAGACCCTACGCACGCACAAAGATCTCGATGTCTGGAAGAAAGCCATGGATCTGGCAGCGCACGTTTACTCGCTGACGGCGCGGTTTCCCAAGGAAGAGCTGTATGGCCTGACTTCGCAGATTCGACGGTCCGCCGTCTCTATACCGAGCAATATCGCAGAAGGCGCAGCAAGACACTCCCGAAAGGAATTTATCCAGTTTCTTCACATCGCTTCGGGTTCGGTCGCTGAATTAGAGACGCAGCTTCTTTTGGCCATACGAATGAGGTTCATTTCCAGTGACAGCATTATTTCCCACGTCGAGGAAGTCAGGAAACTGCTCCTGGGACTACTCCGCTCTTTGAAAAAGAAACCCATCACTCATCACCCATCACTCATCACATCTCCATCATGAGCATCGAAACCATCTGGCTCGCCATCGGATTTCTCGGCCAAGGGCTTTTTTTCGGCCGCTGGGTGGTCCAATGGATTGCCTCTGAAAAAAAGGCGGAGAGTCAGGTCCCGGTCTCGTTTTGGTACATGAGCCTGAT
>JANYEF010000528.1 GCA_025363325.1 Nitrospira sp.
CAGGCTGTGAGAGATCAGCAACTCGCGACGGTGACCGAGCGACTATTCGGATCCCCGCAAGCCAGGGCATGGGTCGATCAACAGGGAAAAGCGCCCTGGCATGACTCACTGAATCAACTCTCCGACGTCGTGGCCTCCCCAGAATGGGCCAAGGGGAATCAGGGAGAATCTGCATCGACCCTATTGGTCACGGTCTTGGAGCGAGCCACTCGCCTGGAATTAGACGCCATGCAGGCCAGCTACCAGGAGTGGGATCGGATACGGAATTGGAAGGATCGGGTGCGTGGGCTCCGTGGCCAGGCCCGGCTGTGCGGGACCTGGCAATGGATCATTCATAACCATCAGCAGCACCATCAAGAACAGAAGCTTTCGTTACTCTTTCCACCAGCAGGAAGTATGCAGGTCACTCTGCCGGGACTCGTGGAAACGATCGTGCTGGGCGAGAACGTCTATTTACGGTGGGAAATCGATGGCCGGGCCCAAGAAGATAGTCTGCAATTCAGCAAAGAAGGCCAGCGTCTCGAAGGAACCTTCGTGAATTCCCAAGGAGGGTGGGGATCAATCAGCGGAAAGAGAACGGCTGTCTGTACGCCATAGCGTCGCGAGACTGGCGGGGAAAGCGGGACGAGCGAGACAGACGACGGTTCGAGGTCCGACGTTCGAGGTTTTGGGAACTTCGAACCCCGAACATCGAACTTCGGATCGCTCCCCTCTCGCGCTTCACGCGCCACGGCTAGGGAGCGCCGCCCGCCAGACTCCCCAAGCTAAGAGTAGCCAGCCTATCATGAAGGCCAGCCCACCGATCGGAGTTACGGCCCCCATCCACCGGATGCCTGCAAGCGACACCACGTACAGACTGCCTGAAAAGAGAAGCATCCCGGCGATAAAGAACCATCCGGATTTTTCAAGGCCTTGCTCGGGGTACCGATCGATAGCCAACGAAACGATACACAGTCCAAACGCGTGATACATCACATATCTCGTTGCGGTCTCAAACACTTGGAGCATAGGCGGATCCAGAATTTCCTTGAGCGCATGGGCACCAAAGGCGCCGGCAGCAACGCCAGATCCCGCCAAAATGCTCCCGATTATCAAGAATCGCCGAGAAGATGAATGACCTATCATAAGTATTCTCCTAGTCCTCTTTACTCCTGACGGTGCGCCGCGAAATCGCGCAGTGGGCGCGAGAAACGCGAGGAGCGAGACTCGCGAGAAAAGCGGGACGGATGACGGTTCGAGGTCCGACGTTCGAGGTTTTCGGAACTTCGAACCCAGAACTTCGAACTTCGTGTCGCGCCTGTCGCGCTTTTCCCGCCAGTCTCGCCCGTCTCGCTTGAGTCAGGGATCGGCGATTGTAGCAGAAGCGCTCATGAATAATGTGGGCTAAGTCTCGATATACCTCTCGAATGCCCCGCCGCATATTGACCCATTCTGATTCCACTCCGACCTGGTCATATCGAAATGATCTGACACTGCATATCCGCAAAGCAACGGATCGCGCTGATGATTTGATGTAATGGGTACGTCTCCATCGGTCGTGCGTAGGTACAAGGGATACAGACAGGGACCCACACACCACCATTTTGGGTATGGCCCCCCACCTCTTGAGGAATATCCAAGCAGCCCTTTTCCATACTACCCTGCGCATAACATGATGGCTCAAGAGAAACAACCGACCTGGTGGGATAGTCCGAAGTTTACGATTGACTGCGTGCTCGCGAACGTAAGCCAGCAGCTTGAAGCGGACGGGTGCGTCCTCGAATGCTTAGAGGGTGGGCATAAGCTCACCACCCCTGATCACCTGAGAGCAGGGGATTTCGTGAAAGTCCAATTATGGCTCGAAGGCGAGGAGGCCTTTATAGACATCCGGCTGGCGGAAGTCAGAAAGATTCACGAACACTGGATCGCGGTAGAAGTGATCCAGGTGAGCCCAAATGACCGGATGAGATTGAAACGATTTATCGAAGTCCCCGCAACCATGCACATCGAAAAACCTGCTCTCATCGACCATCTTCTCATTCGGGCCTAACCCGCATTATTCATAAAGCTCCTGCTGCAAGCGCGGATGCCTGACTCAAGCGAGACGGGGGAGGGTTGATCTGGTTCATCTGGTCTATTTGGTCTATCTGGTTCAACCAAACAAACGAGATAAACCAGACAAACTAGAGAGACCAGCCGGTCCTCGCGCTTGTCGCGCGCCACTCCGCCATTTCGCGACGCACCTTCATGAGTAATACGGGCTAGCTCGGCGTCAACCTCTCCGGATGGAATCAACAACCCTGTAGATCGCTCGAATCAAATCGCTCGCAGGGGCGGCACAGCAGTCAAACGTACCGTGTGCACGCCAGGTTGACATTGCATGGCTCGGAGCCATTGGTGCGGCGGGATTGTCCGTGAATGGTTGGTCCAATAATAGGTACGGCACGCATCAAACGCAATCCCTTGTTTCTGGTGCCGGAGGCCGGGATTGAAGCGGCATGGGCCTGTTAAGCCCGAGGGATTTTAAGACCATCTTGGCAGTAGGATGGCGCGAGATTAAGAGCGACTTCTTGACACTGTTTCGCTAGTGTTCATGCGCCTATTCTTACTTATTCCTGCCCAATCCCACTATAGCTCAATTGTGACTAAATAGGATTGCAGACTACAACCACAGTTACAACCAGATTCTCTCCCTTCCTCTATCTGCTCCCTTGGTTTGGCCGGTCGGTGACACCCTCAGCGCGTATTGTGCATCCGCTACCGCCATTCCCACGGCGGTACCGACTGCGGATCGGCCCACAAGCCTTTTCGCGCTTCTTTTGCTTCCGTCTCTAGCCTTTCCAGCACGGTATCCCGCGGCGCATATCGCCGATACCACTAGCACCAGCCCTGCTTGACCAACTCCTGTTTGAGGTTCGTCCCATCGGGCAGGATCACGTCTCCAAGGGTGCGCGTATACTTGTCTTTGCCGAAGGCCTAGAGCGCTCAGAGGCGGATTGCTTCGTTGCCGAGCATGGTTCTTGCTCGACAAGCAGGAACGTCTGCCCATAATTTTCCCTACGATTCTTATTGCAAAACATCTCATGCAAGGCGCATAGATGCGCTCGTGTCATAGATTCACGCCTGTTCACTCACGGGCTCCTCGCGCGCAAATGATGGTGGATCTTCCTTCCCTCCCTCCGTTCGGATGAGGACCACCATGCGTCTTCTCAAACTCTTCTCCGGCACCCACCCCTACCCTCGCACAACAAGACCTGCTCGCCTAGCTCGTTATGGAGGTGTGCAGGGCCATTGGTGCGATGCCCAACATGAATCCCCGCATCGGCCCGAAACATCTCCACCGCATCGATCAATGCCTTGGCGTGCGCACGAGAAGGGAAGTGATCGCCTAGTACTGACACCTCGCTTAGTTATGGGAGGGTTCATATGAGAGTGACTTTTCTACTGTTCAAAGAGACAGTTGTTCTGACCTGTATACTAGCCGGGGTCTTGCTTCTTGGTTGCTCATCTGGCACGAGAGACGAAACAGTACCCGTTTCATCCAATGGAGGTACAGTGATCGTCACAACATCGCAGAGCTTCAACGCGGGGGCAGGTGGACAACTGAACCTCGCGGGGGTTGCACTCCTGACTATTCCACCTGGAACAGCGGACAACGCGACCGTAGAGCTGGCGCAGGTGAAGCTACCCGATATGGAATTTATCTCCGCTGCGCAACCTGACCTTAGCCTGCTGAACGTGCCGCGAATCCGGATTAAGTCTTCCGTTCCACTCAACGACGGGGTCATTCTTAAGATAAGGCATCCGGGGCTATCTTCGCTAATTCCAAATGGCCAAACAGCAGTTATGATGGCTCTATTGCGTGAGAAGGGAGATGCGGGAGAATCGTTGGATAGTTGGGAACCGATCAAAGGCGTCATGTGCGATAGCGGTAACGCGTTTTGTGCGTTTATCTCATCGAGCCTTTTCATGCACGAGAATCCCTTCGATCCGCTCGATCCCGTCGCGTATGTCACAATCGCAACAAAGGTTTCGGCGCAAGGTTTTTATCACCTGTACACGGTGAAATCCTTGGAAGATCCCGTTCAGGAAATTGTTCCAGGGCAAACATCTATTACCCTAAAACCGACCGTGACGTTTGGCGGTGCAGGGTCCAATATTCCACCCTTCGTGTATCCTCTAGCGGTTGATACTGGCCTGGGACAGGCGTACGCAGTTATTGATTCAATGCGAAATGGGAATCCACACGGAGGACAAGACTTGAACACACGGGATCCCATTACTGGCGAGCGAATCACAGGGGTACCCGTTCTAGCGGCACATGATGGAGCGGAATTTCAACCCATTTCCACTAGAGATTGTGGGATTGGCGCCAGGGTCATAGATCGCAACCTGACAACGACTTATTGCCATCTCACGTCCTTGGAAGACATTCCCTCGGGCAAGGTAACAGCTAGGGACCCCATTGGGCGTAGTGGTAATACTGGCCGCCCAGCGAGTGGAGAAAAACTAGTAGCACATCTGCATTGGGGGGTCTATTTGGACGGATATTCACTTGCCCCTCATCCTTTCCTGCCCCCACAGGACTTAAACAAATTTCTCCCATATACATTGGTTATGAGATCCCCGGATGCTCCCTCGTGCAGGCTCGAGGCTGAAAGGAAGAAGGTAACTCTTTTAGGTGATTCTTTCTTTGATAGAACTATTCCTATTAATTGCCTTTTCGGGGATTTCCCGGAAGAAGGGAAAACGGCGACCGTCCAACTTTGGATGGAGGCACCAAACTTATCATTAGCCGGGGGGCGCCACTTGTACACGTGGACTTTAACGACGAAGAATGGCTTCTATGAGGGGGTCATCACCACGAAGGGAACACACTCCGCTTTTGGAATTCACGGTTCACAACCAGCGCCTTTCACTTGTTTCTGGGACACTGAGAGTACATGGACGGGACCTGTTAACTTGTCAGCTTCAAATTCTTTGGGATTCCCTACCGGATTCTGGGAGATCAAAACGGTCGCTACCCCCACGGGCTCCGATTTGCCTACAGGAGCAAAATGTGGCGGGTTTAC
>JANYEF010000003.1 GCA_025363325.1 Nitrospira sp.
GCTCCGTCAGGCGAACTATAAGTTGCACGTGTTTTCTTAAGCAACGGCCTATTCAGATTCTCCTCAATCCGGCGTATGCAGGCTGCATGGAAATCAACAGGGACGAATTGGGGAACCTTTTTGTCCTTCCTTCCGGATAGATCTTCTTGTACTTCTGGCTCCTCGATATCCTGTCGAACCTCTTCTGTTGCAGAAAAGACCAGATCTATGATCCCATCAACTCTCGTGAATTCTTGTGGAACCAAGACGCCTACAATTTTCTTGAGCATTTGCGGATCTTCAACCGTCTCCTTGAGAAACATCAGCCGAATCAACGAATCGACGCTGACCAGGCGAATATCCCAGGCATGTCTCGATCCACGAATTTGTGCTTCAAGATCGCCTGTATCTTGCCTGCCAACAACGATGAGTATGGAAGATGTGGCTTCAACTACCTTGGCTTCTTGAATGAGCTTCTTTCTGTATTCAGCAATTGCATCGAGCGCTACCCTATACGCATCGGTTGTTTTGACCTCGACAATAATCTCTCCACCCAATGATGATTTCCAAAGGCCATCATGTCCACTTTGACCTGAGCTGCCACGGTATCTCCCATCTTCAACTTGGAAACCAAGCCTGCGGCCAACTTGGTTAACAACATCTTGGAGTGCCAATCCACCACTTTCAAACTTTTCGTTTAGGCACTCTTCCGCGTAACGAGCAAGAAGAGCAGATGGCACGTGCGAGAGAAAATCTCGAAATTCTTTTGAGGCATCTCCCCCATCAAGCAGTTTCCCAGAACCAGCAATTGCAATAATTTGCTGGACTTGTTTTCCTTCGAGTTCCGCTCTCGATCTACCCCACAGATCCAGGAGAGGCATAAGTCTTTCCTCGATTTCTATCCAGTCATGACAGGCTTTGAAGGGGTGGCCCGATTGGTCTCCGACTGCGCGCGTTCAACGAGGGTCGTCTGCGACCGCGCGTTGCGCGAGCAAAGGAGACTAACGGGCTACCCTTCCCCCTCTTACCGCGAGTGGGGTGCAAGAACGGACGGGTTGGTCAGCGGCAGGACCCGCGGTCACGCCCCCACCATCTTCAGTTCCTTCTTGTTTCCCTTCAGCGCCTCCAACATCGACAGGAAAATCAGCTTTCCTTCGTCATTGCCCAATACCGCTTCCGCGCAGCGTTCCGGATGCGGCATCATGCCCAGCACATTGCCTTCGGCATTGATGATCCCGGCAATATTATCCAGTGAGCCGTTCGGATTCACTTCCGGCGTCACCTTGCCTTCCGGGGTGCAATAGCGGAGCACAATCTGCGCATTTGCCTGCATCGCCGCGAGCGTAACCGGATCGGTGTAGTAGTTCCCGTCTGCATGGGCAATCGGAATCTTGAGCACCTGGCCGGACTGACAGGCACCGGTAAACGCCGTAGCCGCATTCTCAACCTTCACGGACAGATCCTTGCAGATAAAATGCAGCGACTTGTTCCGGAGCATGACCCCGGGTAGCAACCCGGCTTCGAGCAGAATTTGAAAACCGTTGCAGATGCCGAGCACCATGCCGCCCTTCTTCGCAAACTCCTTCACCGCCCCCATCACCGGAGAAAACCGCGCGATGGCGCCAGTCCGCAAATAGTCGCCGTAAGAAAACCCGCCTGGCAGGACAATCGCATCCATCCCTGCGAGCAACGTCTCCTTGTGCCAGATCATCTCCACATACTGCCCCAGCACATCCTTGAAGACATGCTGACAGTCGTGATCGCAATTGCTGCCTGGGAAAACCACTACTCCGATTTTCATTGCAGCACCCTCGTGATGAGTGATGCGTGATCAGTGATGGGTGTGGTGCAACGAAGAAAACTCACTCCTGTGGGCTCTGGAACTTTCCGCATTAACTCATCACCCATCACTCGTCACTCCTCACTGCAACTCGTAGCGATATTCTTCAACGATGGTATTGGCCAGCAGCTTCTCGCACATGGCTTTCACTGCGGCATCGGCTTTCGCCTTGTCCGTTTCATTCACATCCACTTCCATGTACTTCCCGACTCGCACATTGCCCGCATTCTTGAACCCCAGCGAATCGAGCGCATGCTCAATCGCCTTCCCCTGAGGGTCCAAGATTCCTTGCTTCAGCGTCACATGAATCTTTGCCTTCACTGTCCCCCCCTTAGCTCTTCTCTCACCCCTCGACGAAGGGCGGCATGGATGCTCTCACGTGCGCGCATCGGACGAGCACCGTTTCATCGTGCGCGTTCTGCGAGCACAGAGAGCGTTCATGTCGCCCTTCCCCCCTCACCGTTGACTCCCCTGCTCAGATGCTTTGGTCTGTTTATCCACGTATCTCCTGATCCAGAAAATCCCTGCGAACGTCCCAAGCCCACCGAGGGCAAGCGCCACCATCGGCCAGCGCCAGGGTGACCCTTCAATGCGATAGGCCAGTACGCCCACCAGCGATGTGGACACCAAAATGGATGCCATCAACCCATAATTCATGTACAACCGCAGAAATCCCTTCACGATTCTCCCCTCTTCACTTCCTCCTCCCTCCCCTAAAGGAAGGACTTGGAAGTTCCCGAGGGGATGGAGGGGTTGGCCTCAACTGCGCGCATGGAACGAGCACCGTTTCATCGTGCGCGTTCTGCGAGCACAGAGGCAGGCCCCTCCATCCCCTCATCCACAGACTCTCTTCAAGACCTCTTGATACGCCTCTTCAATCTTCCCTAAATCCTTCCGAAAACGATCCTTATCCATCGATTCCTTCGTCGTCTGATCCCAAAAGCGGCAGGTGTCCGGCGAAATCTCATCGGCCAGGATCAGCGTGCCGTTGTGCATCCCAAACTCCAACTTAAAATCGACGAGGATCATCTGCCGTTCACGGAAGAACGGCTGGAGGACCCTATTCACGTGTAGCGCCAGCCGCTTCATCGACGCCAGTTGTTCCGGCGTCGCCAGCTTGAGCAAGCGAATGTGCTCATCGGCGATGAGCGGATCGCCCAGTGCATCGTTCTTGTAATACCACTCCACAATGGCCGGCTCGATGGGATCCCCCTCTTTCAACCCCAGCCGCTTCGCCAAACTGCCTGCCACGACGTTGCGGACCACCACTTCGACCGGCACAATCGTCACTTTCTTCGTGAGCAATTCCCGGTCGCTCAGCCGTTCGACAAAATGCGTCGGCACACCGGCCTGTTCCAGCAGTCGAAAGAGCCGCTCGGATACTTTATTATTGACGACGCCTTTCTCGACGATGGTCCCGCGCTTCAGCGCGTTGAACGCCGTCGCATCGTCCTTGAAGTACTGGACAACCTGATCCGGCTTGTCGGTCGCAAAGACTTTCTTGGCCTTACCTTCGTAGAGTAGCGCGCCCATCGCCATCGTTATACCTCAACTGCGATCACATTCACTGGGCCAACACCTCAATGATCTCGTCCAACGACCTGACCGTCCCCAGCAAGGTCGGATGGCCAAATCGCCGGTTATGCCGGAACTCCTTCACCTTCTCCAATGCCAGAATCAAACTCTGAAAATCTTCCAGCCGTGACGTTTCAAAATAGGTAATGAAATCCAGATCACCGAGGCCGGTCGCATGGTAGAGCTTCCGCTTGATGGTCTTGAGATAGGGTAACGAGGCTTCCGTATGCTCCTGCATCATCGCCGCGCGCTGTTCTTGCGGAAGGGACCACCAGTCCGCATCCTTCCGGATTGGAATCACGATCACATAGGGGTTGAGGCCGGGCTCGCTGGACATCTTCAGCTCTGCCTTGAGGTTGTCCGGCATGCCTGGCACATAGTTGGCCTTCTTCGTCAGGCCGGAGAAGACCGTGCTGTCGGTCAGGTGCTTACCAAAGGGACTGCCCTGAAGATCCAGAAGAAACTGTTGGGTCTCGCGCAGCTCAGCCGCGTGAATGCGAAAAAGCACATCGGCGTGATCGGACAGTCCACGGAGAAGATAGACATCGATCGCTAACTTCTCTCGATGCTGCTCGACCACCCCCTTCAGAGTGGTCAATTGCGCGATGCGCGCCAACTGATCTTGCTTCGCCCAGTCCGCATCGAGACGAAAGGCGGCAAAGGTACCATAGACGCCCGGCTCAGTCAGAAGCTTATCGCGGTCGGCTGCCTCAGCGGCCGACACCAGCACCAGACCGACCAATACCAACATAACAAGACGCACGAGCATAGAAATAGAAGATCTCATCGCTTCCTACCCTTCACTGGTTTGCGCACCCCCGATCCGAATACCCGCCGGAAAATCTTGTCGAGATGGCGCAGGTAATACTTCGGATCGAAACAGGATCGAATCTCCGTGGCCGTGAGATGTTTCGCCACGAAGGGGTCCCGGCCGACTAATTCTTGTAACCCCCCCGCCCCTTTCCAGGAAGCCATGGCATTGCGCTGGACGACTTCATACGATTCCTTACGCTGCGCGCCCTTTTCGATGAGCCGCAGCAGCAGTCGTTGCGAATAGACCAGTCCTCCGGTGAGATCGAGGTTGCGTTTCATGTTGGTGGGGTAGACCACCAGATGCTTGATGACGTCAGTGATCCGCGCCAGCATATAATCGATCAGGATCGTGCTATCCGGCATGATCACGCGCTCGACGGACGAATGGCTGATGTCGCGCTCATGCCAGAGTGCAACGTTCTCCATCGCCGCAAGGCTATTGCCCCGCACGACGCGCGCCAGCCCGCAGAGAT
>JANYEF010000029.1 GCA_025363325.1 Nitrospira sp.
GCGCCGACGCCGACGAGCGCCAAGCCTCCGAGAAACGGAAGCATGAGTAGCAGGCTCTTGAGGCCGACCTGCATGACCAAGGCATGAATCTGATCGATCGTGAGGCTGGCATGAACCACACGATCGAATGACATCGTAAGGCCCCAACGCGTGACATCGGTCAGCTGATGCATACCCCGACCAGCCAACAGAGAAAGAAGCCCAATGCCGGCGAAGAGGAGGGCCGCGGTGGTCACATCGCGGCTCACCGCAATATTGCCTTCCCGGCGGGCATCCGCTTTTCGTTTCTCACTCGCCGGTTCTGTCTTGTTGTCGTTGTCTTCAGCCATGTCCAAGTATCCTCAAGAGCCTCTCAATCGTGTCGTGCAATCCGATAAATTCCCGCTCAAACAGCGAGACGGTGAAGGGCAACGCGAGGCCTAAGACCAACAGCCCCCCCGCGATCGTCAAGGGAAAGCTCAACACAAAGACATTGATCTGCGCGACGGCTCGCCCCAACATGGCCAGCAAGACATTGATGAGAATCATGGCCACGAGTACCGGAGCCGACAGCTGCAGCGCGACCAGAAACATATGCTGAGACAACTGGAGCACCTCTTCGCCGACCGCAGGCGAGAGGGTGGCACCGAATGGCGGGATAGCATCGTAGCTCGACACGATCGCAGCCACGACGATCATATGCGCATTCAGCGAAAGAAAGACCATCGAGGCGATGATCCGAAAATACTCGCTGATCAACGGCGACTGTTGAGAGGTCATGGGATCCAACAGCTGCACCGCGCCAAATCCAATCTGGGTTCCGAGCAGTTCACCGGCTACATCCAGTGCCCCAAACAGCAATCGGACGGCCAGCCCTATCACCAGGCCGATGAGTAGCTCGCTCGCAAGCCCAGCCGTCATCTCGACTCCGTTTTGAGACAGCGGTGGGAGACGAATGACTGGCGAGAGGGCGATCCCTAACATCACGACGAGCGCGATCTTGATTTGAGCCGGAACGGTCCGTCCGTGTAGCATCGGAAATGCCGCGACGATGCCTCCGATACGGGACACCAAGACCAGAAACGACTGGAATTCCGGCAAGAAGAGATGAAGTGATGGTGCCGTACTCATGGTTTTCTCACGATGGAATGATTGGGTGCCAAGTCACTGCCCAAAGTTTGGGATATTCAGAAATACCTGTGTCATAAACGACGTGAGCACCCCCATCATCCAGGGCATAAACAAAACAATCGCGGCGAACACGGCCAGCACTTTCGGCACGAACGTCAGCGTCGCTTCGTTCAATTGCGTCATGGCTTGTAGGACACTAACCGCAAGCCCCACGACCAGGCTGAGTCCCAGGATGGGCGCAGCCACGATCAGCGTGGTTTCGATGGCTTGGCGACCTAACTCTGTCACCATCTCAGGTGTCATCTCGCTCGCTCCTTTCGAATATTGCTCAATGGAAACTTCTCACCAGCGACCCGACAACCAAATACCACCCATCGGCCAACACAAAGAGAATGAGTTTGAACGGGAGGGAAATCACGGCTGGGGGCAACAACATCATGCCCATGGACATCAAAATGCTGGCCACCACCATGTCGACGATCAGAAACGGAATATAGATGAGAAACCCGATCTGAAAAGCGACTCGTAATTCGCTCAAGATATAGGCGGGAATCACCACATGGATGGGAACCTGATCGACCGTTTCAGGTTTAGGAAGCTTGCTCAGTTCAATAAAGAGTTCGAGATCTTTATCGCGTACTTGTTTCAGCATGAAGGAACGAATCGGTTGAATCCCCTTTGTCCAGGCCTCCTCGTAGGAGATCTGTTCTGCCAGCAGGGGCTTCAGGGCCTGGCTATAGACGGCCTCCCCCACCGGAGCCATCACAAAGACCGTGATGAACAAGGCCAGGCTGATGAGAATCTGATTGGGCGGCACCTGCTGCGTCCCTATCGCCTGGCGAAGGAAGGAGAGCACAATCACGACTCTCGTGAAGGACGTAACCATAATAAAGAATGCCGGAGCCAGGGAGAGCACCGTCAGCAGCGCCAGAATTTGGAGAACGACGGCGGTCTGTTTGGGACCCGTCTGGCCGAGATCGATCGTGACAGAAGGATTGGCCCCGCCGATGGCATCCTGCGCCGTCCCAAGAAACAAACAGACCAGCGCAACTAGCAGGAGACACGCGCGGGAGACCTGTGGCCATCGCGCGGAAGACTTTAGCGCCAGACATACGCAGGCATCAGCCGACATGGCCACCCCTGGTTTCTGTCGTCATGTCACGCATGAGAGCTTGAGCCTCATTGTGAGATGACGGCCTGCCGGGCACGATCGACCGACCGGACGTCGCTGCAGACAGAAACTGCTGGACTCGTTCCCGATCTGTGACGTGGCCGAGAGACACCAGATCCGTCGGAGTCATGCCGACAATGAGGAGCTCTCCTGCGACCGACACCAGAGAAATCGACTTGCGTGGACCGATGTATCCGCTGCCGAGCACCTGGACGATCGGCGCGGACACAGGAGCGCAGAACCGCGTGCCTGCAAATCGACGAACCAACACGACGAGCCCGCCCATGAGTGCAAGCACGATAGCCAGAGCTGACGCCATGCGTATGAAACTGTCCCAAAAGTCGACCACGTGATCTCCGTTCCTTCGGTCTTGTTTATTTGG
>JANYEF010000033.1 GCA_025363325.1 Nitrospira sp.
GCCGCAAGGCACCTAGGTGGAAGGCGCATTAATGGCATAGTTCGAAAAATGAAGGCAATGGTTCTAGATAAGTTCTTCCCTGGAGAAGCCTCCGTCGGGTAATTGAAAAGATCTTCCTGGGAGTAGACAACGAAGTGCGCAGGGTCGGTAGCCAATCGCCTGGGATAGCGAGAAATATGGTTAGTTCAAAGAGATGGAGTAGCAGGTGAGAGACGCGCTTGTCATGTTGATTACTTTAGGCTGTTGCCTTGCAGCGCTGCGCCGCCCCGCTCACGGGGTGCTTGCATTCGTTGCGTACAGCATCCTGGCTCCACATGGTTTCACCTTTTCATATGCACGGACATTTCCCCATTCGCTAGCCATCTCAGCCTGCACGCTGATCGGATTTGCATTTTATGCGGGCAAGAAAAGTGTCCCCATCCATCGGGAAACCATTTTTCTGGCGGCCGCGTGGCTTTGGTTTTGTTTTTCTACAATCTTCGCAGTCGAACAAGATCTGGCCGTCGAGAAACTGATTCTCATTTCCAAGATTCTTTTCATGGTATTTTTCTCGATGGCCATTCTGAACAGCAAAGAACAAGTTCACAATCTGGCGAGGGCGATCGCCATACCGATCGGGTTATTGGCTGTGCGGGGTGTGATCTTCTTTGTGCGGATGGGCGGTTCTGAAATGGTGGAAGGCCCTGCAGATGGGATCTTACTCGCCAATAACAGCATTGGGCTGGCAATGGCCATGAATGTACCGCTACTGATCTATTTACTGCGAACGGAAACGAATAAGTGGCTTCTCTGGCTGGTGAAATGTATGTTGGTCGCTTCGTATCCAGCCGTGATCGGCACATTTTCGCGAGGCGCTTGGTTCGCGTTAGGTGCGGTCACCGTTCTGCTGATTCTGAGAAGCAAACACCGGTTTCTTCTCGTGGGGGTAGGGGCGGTTGTTTTGATGATGGGAGCGAGTCTTTTCCCATTCTTTGCTTCAGAACGATTGACTCAACGTGTAGACACCTTACAAGATATCGAAAAGGAGAACTCCGCTCAGCAACGGCTCGGCAGCTGGAAGTTTTGCGCGTCGGTCGGGCTGCAGAATCCTATCTTTGGGGCGGGCATCGACTATTATTCCCTGAAGATGTATGAAACCTATTCTCCCGAATATGCTGAGCGATGGGACCTCAAACGATGGGGCGGGAAGGCATGGTCTTGTCATAGCATGTGGTTCACGATTTTGGGTGAGCATGGAGTATTTGCGTTTCTGATTTGGGTGGGCTTGCTTGCCTCGTGCATGTGGAGCCTCGGCAGGATGAAGAGGTATGGCCTGGCAATGCAAGAGTGTGCGTGGTTGGTCCCGTGGGCCGACACGCTGCGCATTAGCATCGTGGGCTATGCGGTGGCTGGGACATTCTTGGATTTTGCCTACTTTGACGTGTATTACCAACTTGTCGCGGCCGTGATCATTCTTAAAGAGTTGCAACGTCAGCAATTAGCTGCGGGGCCTATTGGAGGAAAACAAACCGACCAAGGAGGAATGACAGGTTTCTATGGACCTAAGCCCGTATCCGCGCAAACATAGTAATGTACTCGTGAAATGAGCCATCATCATGTGAGGCAATTCAGTGGTTGAGGAAATATTCGAGCGAATCCGCCGACGGTCATGGAAAGCATTTGATCGGTATTATGGATCCGACTACGTTCACTGCAACGATCGGTATCGTGCCAAAATCTTGAAATGTCTTGGTTCTAACATTCTATTGCTCGATGCCGGCGCTGGCGAGTTGGGATTTGCAAAATAATTTGCTCCCAAGGTTCGTCTTGCCATGGGGACGGATATGGGAGAACTGAAATCTGTTGGTGGAGGAGTATGGGCAGTACGAGCAATCTTGAGAACCTTCCTTTAAGGATGGGGCCTTTGATGTCGTGGTCTCGATGAGCGTCGTCGAGCATTTGACCGACCCGATAGGTTCTTTTACGGAGCTCGCGCGGGTACTGAAGCCTAAAGGGGTATTGATCGCCCAGACGCCGAACAAGTACGATTATGTATCGTTGCTGGCGCATGGTACTCCGCTCTGGTTCCATGAATGGTTGCGGCCAAACCTTCTTGATCGCCGCGCGGAAGATGTGTTCCCGACGTGTTCCCAATCCA
>JANYEF010000037.1 GCA_025363325.1 Nitrospira sp.
TGGGGTACGTCGCAGGGAGACATGCGACTGAGAACGAAGTTGGGTGCCGTTTTCAGCATCCGTCACACTGTCAGCACGATCTTACCAAAAAACTTTCGACTCAACATCAGGAGCTGTGCTGCGCGAGCCTCCTGAAGTGGGAACGTACGGTCGATCACCGAAATCAAGCGCCCCTGGCCCATGAGTTCCGCCGCCTTCACCAGTTCTGCACGCGTCCCCATGTAGGAACCCTTGATCGTCAGCTGGCGGGAAAAAACGTAGCGCAGATTGAGCTTCACGTCTCCCCCAGTCGTCGCGCCACAGGTCACCAAGCGCCCACCTTTCCCCAATGAATCGATGCAGGTGTCCCACACCTCCGGACCGATATGCTCGATCACGACATCGACACCGTGCCCTTCGGTGAGCAACTTGACGCGCTCCGAGACCTTATCCTTCGCGTGGTTGAGAACGGCGTCTGCGCCCAGGATTACGGCTTTGGGAATTTTGTCGTCGGTCCCAACCGTCGTGATGACCCGGGCCCCGGCGAGCTTCGCCATTTGAATCGCCATGCTCCCGACCCCACTCCCCGCGCCCATGATGAGCACCGTTTCGCCATGTTGAAGTCCGGCCAGGGCAAACAGCATGTGCGACGCAGTCACCGAGACGAGCGGAAATGCCGCAGCCTGTTCAAACGACAGGTTCTCGGGCATCGGCAGCACGTTGCGGAACGGCACTTTCACATACTCCGCGTAGCCACCATGAGCCATCGCCCCAAGTAGGCTGTAGGAGCGGCACATGTTGTCTCGCCCCGCCAGACACTGCTCACATTTCCAGCAACTGATCCCCGGCGAGACAAAGACGCGCTGCCCAACCGTGACGCTATCAGACTGACCGCCGACCTGCTCCACGATGCCAGCCACATCCGACCCTAAAACATGTGGCACCGGCATGGGATAGGCCGGGTTTCCCTCACGGATCCAAATATCGAGATGGTTCAGTGCGCAGGCTTTGACCCGAACCAGAACCTCCTCAGGACCGATCGTCGGCGTGGGCAAATCCTCATACGAAAGTTTGTCCGGTCCACCATGCGCTCGAAAGAGTACAGCTTTCATGTGCCTCCGTGAAGTTGTGAGTTCTGAGTTATCCGGAAAACTCAGAACTTCGAACTCAAAACTCAGAACAGTCTTTAAAAGGTGAGCGTCCCTTCAACCACCATCACCACCTGCCCTCCCACTTTGACCGATTGGATCGCATCATCATCCGATTCCACCTGAACCAGAATGCGCGACGGACGCTCGATTTCATAGCCCTGCTCGACAATGAGTTCCGTCATGGGTCCCACTTCCACTAGCCCATTGTGGACGAGATAGGCGCCCATGGCCCCACTGGCGCTCCCCGTGGCGGGATCTTCAAGGATGCCGATCGCGGGCGCAAACATTCTCGTATGCACCGTCGCATGGTCCTCCACCGTAATGCTCGTAAAGACCAGAATACCGTTGGCGCCAACCTGCTCGCACACCTCGACAATCGCGGCAGCGTCCGGCACAATCGACCGCACCGCCGTGAGGGTCCGCACCGGCACAATCAATACTGGTAGTCCGGTCGACACCACCATCACCGGCCGTTTCGTATCGACAATCTGGTTGAGTGACAGCCCCAGGGCCTTCGCAATGTCGAACAGATCCTCCGTCTCATCCACCGAACCGAGGAATAGCGGCTTCGGCTGTGTCATCACCACACGGGTGACCTGCCCCTCTCGTGCATGGAGTTCAACGGGAAAAAGACCGATGTTGCATTCCTGCATCACACGAGTGACACCATCGGTGACAGCAATCAACCCGAGCTGGGCCAACACGTAAAACGTCCCCAGCACCGGATGTCCGGCAAACGGAATCTCCTGCGTCGGAGTAAAGATCCTGAGGCGAACGACCGCCGCCTGGTCCGTCGGAGGCAGCACGAACACGGTCTCGGAGAGGTTCATCTCCCGGGCTATCTGCTGCAATTGATGATCGTTGAGACCTTGCGCGTCGGGGAACACGGCGACCGGGTTGCCGCCGAACGGCTGTCCGGTAAACACATCGGCTTGATAGAACTTCAGGGACCGTTGGTCAGACATGTCTTCTCCCTGCCAGACTGTTTACAACATTCTCTGACCAACATTGGGAATCGTGAGCGAGACAAGCAAGACGTGCGCGACAGGCGCGACGCGAAGTTCGAAGTTCTGGGTTCGAAGTTCCGAAAACCTCGAACTTCGGACCTCGAACTCTTCCCCGTCTCGCCCGTCCCGCTTTTCGCGCAAGTCCCGCGCGAACAACGCCGGCGGCCTTTTTAACATCCTGTGCGTTGATTGACAGTCGTACATTGGCTTTGTCAGACTTAGCCTATGCCCGATGTGACCCAAGAAGACGTGACCCACGCACTGGAGGTACTGGGACTCACCCTCCCCGTTACCCCCGAAACTCTCGCTCGGACCAGACGTGTGCTGCTGTACACCTGGGACCCAGCCCGCTACTCGAATCTGACCAACAACCCCAAGAAATACATGCAGGCCTACAAGAAGGC
Organism: Nitrospira sp.; assembly: GCA_025363325.1. Lineage (GTDB taxonomy): Bacteria > Nitrospirota > Nitrospiria > Nitrospirales > Nitrospiraceae > Palsa-1315. The sequence continues at coordinate 2,542 of JANYEF010000037.1, forward strand.
CGAAGAGATGACCAAACTCATCAAAGCGGCCCACGCACTGCTCTCTGCTGTCCTCGTTCCCGACGAAGCGTCGAGCGATCAGCGTCCCTCGTGAAGCGCAGACGTCAACGCTCCTAACTCACCCCACCCGGATGATCAAAAAGGCATCCAACTAGGCCGCAGGCGAATCAAAACCGGAGGCGTGCCCTCTGGGGTACGTTGAGGATTTTGACGAGCCGAGAACGACGTTGGAGGTCTTTTTCATCATCCGACTACCCGACTCCATGCGAGACCACGCGAGACATCCCCTCCGCCCCATCTTCGCTCCCGTTCTTGGCGACCGGCCAGGTGACCAACCCTGACACACCCTGCGGCGATCCGACGGCCTGCGTCTGCTGTGCGTAGATCTGCGGCAACTTGTTCGTCCCGAACTTCGAGATATAGAGGAAGACATGTTCCCGCGCGTTCACGCGCACGGCCCAAGGGTGAAAATCGTTCTTGTAGAATTCTTCGCACATCTGCATCGCATCCAGGCACGAGAGGGTGCTCGGGTCATTCAACGTGTAGTAATAGTCCAGGGGCAGATCATAGTCCTCTTGCTTGTGAATCGTAATGCCAAACTTCTCCGGATTGCGCACCATCGGCGTATGGCGATAGGCCACAAAGTAGAACAGCTCCACCGAGTGAATCACCGGCTGGTTGTCGATGACGAACTGGCGGGTTTCCAGCGCTTCATCGCGCGTCTCGCCAGGGAACCCGTAGAACGCCATCACATGGTTCCAGATCCCCGCCTTCGCCGCCAGATTCAGGTTCCTCTGAATCACGCTCTTCTTGGCGTGTTTGTCCATGAGGCGCAGCACCCGCTCGCTCGCCGACTCCATCCCATAATAGAGGGTGCAGCAGCCGGCCTTTGCCGCCAGATCCCAGATCTCCTGGTCTTGCAGGGTCTCTTCAAACCGAATCAGCGTCGTCCACTTGATCCCGACGTTCTGATCAACGAGCAGCTGCGACACCTTCTTGAACAAAGCCGGCGGATAGGATTCATCGGAGAAGAGGAAATGGTGGCAGTGATACTTGTCCCGCAGCGCCTTGATCTGTTCGACCACTTGATAGGCCGGCACACCACGATACTGGTCGAAGTAGCCCTGGCCATGGTCACAGAACGTGCAGCGGCCCCAATAGCAGCCGCGCGTCGCGAGGTAGGGGATGATCAGCTCCGGCACGAAGTAGCGATCCAGCGGCAGCCCCTCGAAATCCGGCAAGGGCAACGACGTCGTTTTCTCGGTATAGACTTCGGGATTCTCATGCACGCCTGAGGCATCTCGATACATCAAGTTGGGCACGGAGGTGATGGCCCGCTCGCCATTCAACGCCTCGATGAGCCAGAGCAGCGCATGCTCCCCTTCATAGAGGATCGCCGAGTCGAAGATCTCTGTGAAAAATCGTTCCTGTTTCGGCAGCTCTTCCTGCAACCGCGTGATGACATTGCCGCCCACCACCACATGGATATGCGGGAACGTCTCCTTGATCATCTTGCAAAACGTGAGTCCCGCGAGCAACTGCATCTGCGTCCCGATCGAGAGCCCGACGACATCCGGCTTCTCTTTCGCCACCGCCGGCATGACCAACTGATTGCAGATATCCCGATAGATGTTCACCTGTTCATCGTCCAAACAGGCGAACACTTCCTTGGATACGCCGGGGCGATAGCCCAGATTGCTTTCCATCGGATAGAACACGAGCGACGCAGGATAGTAGGCGGTGGAAATGTAGTGCATCACCTCGCGGAAGCAATTCAACGATATTTCGAGCTTCTCGGCCTCGTAGAATTGTGGGCCCCGGACCACGCGCTTTGACTCTTCCGCCCGCTCGGCCAGATCGAACAGGTCCACTTCAGCCGCCTGCTCCAGCGCTGCCTGCTGGCCCATCTCCTTGTCCGTCAGTTCCCCTCGTAGTTCCTTCACCTTCAAGGCCTTCAACTGCATGGTCTGGCGGGCCTTCACCCAGATCAGGAACTCCACGGTGAAGAAGTGGTCGTACATCTCGATATTGATATCGCGCTGCACCACGTGATGCCCCGCTTCGCGGAGGACGGCAGTCAACGACGGCAAGGCCAGATAGGGAGCCGTCGGCACCCATTCAGGCGGAAAGAGCAGCATGACCTTGCTCGTCTTCCGTTCCCCTTGCAGAGGAGCCAGTGCATTGATCTGAATCAATTCACTCATCGTCTTCTTCTTCTATCCCCTTTACCCCAGCTATCCCCGTACCCCTTCTTACCACTATCCCGCTATTCCCCTACCCCGTTACCCCGACCCGGTCAGGACTAAACTGCAAATCCGTCAGCTTCTGCATTCCAAACCGCGCGATGTAGAGGAAAATGTATTCGCGAATGAACAGGCGCAGGTCCCAGCCTGGGTTATGGTTCCGCTCGAACTCTGCGAAGACCCGCTCCGCCTCTTCGATGCTCATTCCATTTTTTACCGTGTAGTAATAGTCGAGGGCCAAATCCCATTCGGGATTCTTATAGACCGTCACACCCCAGCGCTCCGGCTGCTTGGCCACCGGCGTATGCTTGCTCAGATCGAAGGTGCCGAAGCCGAGCGAATGCACGTGTTCTTTATTCGCTTCGAGAAATTGCACCGACGACCAGGCTTCTTCCTTCGTTTCGCCGGGGAATCCAAAAAAGCCCATGCAGTGGTTCCAGATGCCGACGTTGGCCGACATCTGCAGATGCTGCGTGATGATCTCCGTCGTCGTCGCCTTGTCCATCAACTTCAGCACCCGCTCGTTCCCCGACTCGTAGCCGAAGTGGAGATAGCGGCAGCCCGACTCTTTCGCATCCTGCCAGACCGATTCCTCCAGCAGGCTCTTCTCGAATCTCATGTGCGTCGTCCAGATGATGTCCATCTTCGAGTCAATCAACCCGCGCGACAACTTTCGAAAGAGCGCCGGCGGATAGGATTCGTCGGTGAAGTGGAAATGCTTGGCGCCGTACTTATTCTTCAAATACCCGATCTCGTCAATGATATCCTGGATCTTCTTCGTCCGGTAGCCAGCCGTATAGCCCTCGCCATGGTCGCAGAACTCGCAGCGGCCCCAGTAGCAGCCCCTCGTTGCCAGATAGGGCAAGACTTTCGTCGGCACGAAATACTTCTCCAGCGGCAGCCCGTCGAAGTCCGGCGGCGGCAGAGCGGCCATGTCCTCGGAATAGCTGGTCGGCGAGGTATGCACGCCGGTCTCGTCCTTGTAGATCGTGTTGGGCACATCGGCGAGACTCCGCTTCGCCCCCACCGCCGACACCAGCTGCACAAAGGCCGTCTCCCCTTCATAGGCCACGGCACTATCGAAGTATTGGAACAACGGCGACTGAGGCAGCACATCGCGCAAGCGCGTCACCGTGTTGCCGCCGATCGTGACGTGAATGTGGGGGAAGTGCTGCTTAATGAGCGCGCAGAAGGTCATGGAAGAAAACAGCTGCTGCTGCAAGACGATCGAGATGCCGATCACGTCAGGCTGCTCTTTCTCGATCACCGGCTTCACCAGATGGTCGAACACGTCGCGATACACGTTCACCTGCGTATCGTGAATGGCATCCATCACCTCGGACGAGGAGAAGACCTTGTACGACAGATCCGTTTCCATCGGCGGCATACAGACCCGGGCGGGTGAATAGACCATCGAGATGACGGAAGTAACCTCGCGGAACACTTTGATTGCCCACTCCGACTGATCGATATCGTAGAATGTTTCTCCACGGATGATTGCCTTGGCCTTCTCCGATTTTTTTATCAACTCATCGATCCGCTGCCTGGTCAGGTCGCAGAGCGCCAGCTGCAGATCCATCTCATCGGCATTCAGATCGCGTTTTTTCGACAGCTTGCGGAGCCGGTCGAGCTGCTGCGGCACCCGGCGCAGGACTTTTTTCAGAAAATCCTCGCTGAAGTACCAGTCGTACATTTCGAGGTTGATGTCTTTTTGAATGACCGTATGGCCGGCCTGCCGGAGGACGGCGGTGAGGGAGGGAAGGCTGAGATAGGGTTCGGAGGGATACCAGTCCGGCGGGAAGATCAGCATGACCTTCATCTTCCGGCCACTGGTGGCTTCGGAGGTCTGTCGATGGAGCAGGATCAGCTCTTTGGAGGCCCGTTCGCCCTTCGAATACTCAACCCGCATACCGGCCTGCTCTCCTATCCGCTGACTGACAAGAAATGGCCAGAAAGCCAATGGGTTAGCTACAGACGAGGTATTGTACGGGGGGCGGAGAAGGTGGGTCAAGGGCAGTGAGGGAGCGGCCAGGTGCCCTCCTTGCTCGCAGAACGCGCACGATGAAACTGTGCTCGTCCGATGCGCGCAGCCGAGGGCAGCCTTGGCCACTCCCCTGAAGAGAGGTAGAGAGAGGACGATCCTCGCTGGAGGCGCGCACGATGGAAACCACCTGGTCGCCCCATGAGCGCATCGCGAACAGGCGTGACGGAAATTTCTTATTGACAGGGCTGGGCGCAATCCGCAATCGTGCTTGCGGGCGTATTCCCCTCAGTGCAGAGAAACCGGTAGACTGGAATTTATTGGGCGAGGATGATGGAAATCAAAATAATTAGGGATGCCGTGACCCGGCACGAGCTGAACGAAATGGCGAAGCAGCAGTTCGGAGATATGGTCAAGGCTGTCGTCGATGTGGAACAGGGCATTCTGGCGATCGGAGGAGAACTCCATTCGGACGAGGAGGCGATGCTCCTCGATCAGGGGTCTGTGCATAAAAACTTATGGGGAATCAACCTCTACCCGGAGCGTCCGGTTCCGGAATGGATCGAGTTCGATTCCATGATTAATGTGCGCCCGTCCGGAGGGAATCGTTCCCGGTACGTCGAAAGCAGCAAGATCCGTGACGCAGTCACCACAATTGTCAATCGATTGGTCGAGGGGTAAGGAGCATGTCACACGTCCATGCAAATCTCGCTGCCAGCCGATGGCAGACCTTGCCGCTCGTGGAACAGCTGGCGAATGTCGGGAGCGATGTGGCGCGCGCGCATCGTTGGCATGGGAAAGATCCACTTCTTTCTGAAAAGGCGTTTATCCGCGCATTAGAGCTGCTCGACCTGACTATAGGGGATGACCGCTGGAAAGGCCGCAGAAAAGAACTCACACGTGTGCGTGAGTTGCTCTGTGATGCGATGGCAGGTGGTTCCGCCTATGGTAGCGATCTGGCCAGCCTGGATCGCTACTTCTTCCACTTCGCCGTCGCGGCACGGGCTGGCCATTAAGGAACCCAACGATGCGTATGAAGACCCCCCCCATCCGGGATTGTCGGTGCGGCATGACTGTCTCGAACCGCTGGGACTTTCCGTGGCGGAAGGGGCGAAGGCGCTTGGCATCACGCGACAGACTATGAATAACCTGGTTAGCGGCAAGGCCTGGATTTCAGTAGAAATGGCGATCCGCCTCGAAAAAGCCTTTGGAGGCAGTGCCGAAACCTGGCTGCGAATGCAGGCCGCCTACGACCTGGCCCAGGTGGAGAAACGCACGGGAACGATCAAGGTCCAGCGTGTCAAAGATGCCTTGATGCCGGCCTGATCCCGATCGGAGCAGGCTCGCGCGAGTCCATGTCAGTTCAAGAGTCGGCAGCTACGAGACATGTGTGATTGCAAGACCTGACAGCAGACTGGCAAGCGGTGATCGCGACCACATTGAAGCTGGAATCTACGCTGCGACATCGCGGATGTCGAGAACGTCGCTAGAAAAGTAGCCTGTCCCATTTTTTTCTTCCCACTTGGCTCAATTATTTCCAATGAAGCTCCCCGCAGCAAGCTGCGGGGTATCACAGAACTAAAACATTCGGAGCTGCCGGAGATCTTCCCGAGGCTGCCCTTGCCGCTGCACATACCGTTCGACGGTCTGCCAGTTTGCCCGCTCCCCTACCGTGGCCAC
>JANYEF010000054.1 GCA_025363325.1 Nitrospira sp.
GGTCACCTCCAACACATCCTGCCAGCGATTTGAATTGTTCTCGTCTGGACTGAAGAGGCGAAAATTCCGGCTCTCCATATTCAGCTTCATCGTGTCTCGCAGGAATGTTCCCATGAGGCGGGTGGACTCGACGTCAAGGGCGCCTGGTTTCGTGACCTTGACGGCATAGTCTCGGAAATCAGGCAGACGCAGGTCCCTGAGAAGCAGGCCGCCGTTGGCGTGGGGATTCGCACTCATGCGACGCGCTCCCTTGGGCGCCAGTTCGGCCAATGCAGGCTTGAATCCTCCCGTCTTGGCAAACAGCTCCTCGGGCTTGTAACTCTTCATCCACTGTTCGAGGATCTTAATGTGCGCCGGTTTGTCCATGTCGCCCATGGGGACCTGGTGAGAACGCCAGTAGTCCTCGGTCCGCTTGCCATCGACCTGCTTCGGACCGGTCCAGCCTTTGGGCGTCCGGAGCACAATCATGGGCCAGAGTGGCCGCTTCTTGACGCCGTCCCGGCGCGCAGCCGCTTTGATACGCTGAATATCCCGGATAGCGGCATCGAGCGTCGCGGCCATGAGACGATGCATCTTCCGGGGGTCGTGGCCTTCGACGAAATAAGGGATGTAGCCGTAGCCGACCAATAGCGATTCCAGCTCGTCGTGACTGATACGGGCCAGGACCGTAGGATTCGCGATCTTGTAGCCGTTCAGATGGAGAATGGGCAGGACGACGCCGTCAGTGAGCGGGTTGAGAAATTTATTGGAATGCCAGCTCGTCGCGAGCGGGCCGGTTTCGGCCTCTCCATCACCTACGACACAGGCAGCAATCAGATCTGGGTTGTCGAATACGGCCCCATAGGCATGCGAGAGTGCATACCCCAATTCGCCGCCTTCGTGGATGGAGCCCGGAGTCTCCGGCGCCACGTGACTGGGAATGCCGCCCGGGAAAGAAAACTGTTTGAACAGCCGTTTCATGCCCCGTTCGTCCTGCGAGACGGTCGGATAGACTTCGGTGTAAGTGCCTTCAAGGTAGGCGTTCGCCACAATCCCAGGTCCGCCATGGCCTGGTCCGGCGATATAGATCATGTTGAGATCCTGCTCCTTGATGACGCGGTTCAGATGCACGTAGATGAAGTTCAATCCAGGTGTCGTCCCCCAGTGACCGAGCAACCTCGGCTTAATGTGGGTGCGCTTAAGCGGCTTCTTGAGCAAGGGATTGTCATAGAGATAAATCTGCCCAACGGACAGGTAATTGGCTGCACGCCAATAGGCATCGATCAGCGCCAAGTCCTTCTTGGCTCTTACAGACTTCATGGTTGTCATCTCCATAACAGGCAAAAGGTTGAGGCTAAGGTTGAGGCCAAGATGAGAACGTCGGATCTTCGCTCAACCTTGTCCTCGACCTCAGCCTACCTGCTCGCTACGCTCTCAAGAGCCTTAAAAGGTAAGACGTGAAAAGTGAAACGTAGGGCTGCCGAATGCTCTTCTTCCTAAACGTTTCACGTTTAACGATTCACGTCTCACGGATCGCTGGACGACCTGTTCAGTACACAGTCGAGCGTGGCGCGAGCAATTACGACTTCTTCATCGACGCCCGCCACATAGCAGGCCAGCGGTGCGTCTTCTTCGCTGATCTTCATCGCGTCGCCGGGAGCGAGGTTCACGGCCGCTTCATTGCGCAGGGGATCGAGCCGTAGCCCGCACCAGTCCATGCCGTCACAGATTCGCGCACGGATGAGCGCAGACCGCTCGCCGATGCCGCCGCCGAACACGAGAGCGTCAGCTCCTCCGAGCACAGCCAAGTACGCGCCGATGTACTTACGGACGCGATAACAATACACGTCCAACGCGAGCGCGGCGCGTGAATCCGGTTTGCCCTCGGCTGCGTTCAGGAGTTCGCGCATGTCGCCCGACAGGCCCGACAGTCCCAGGAGACCCGAGCGTTCATTCAGGAGACGCTCAACCTCGTCGACCGACAGACCTTCTCTCCGAACAAGATGTCCGACCACCGCGGGGTCCACATCGCCCGATCGGGTCCCCATCACCAGACCTTCGAGAGGCGTAAATCCCATGGACGTATCTACCGATCGCCCCCGATCGATCGCCGTTGCGGAGCAGCCATTGCCGAGCTGCAGGGTAATGAGGCGTAGACTGGTAAGCGGACGGTTGGCCGCTACGGCACAAATGCCGGCTAACGACGCATGCGCGATGCCATGAAATCCGTAGCGGTGGATCCCGTGCTTGCGGGCCAGATCGAGATCAATCGCATAGGTGGCCGCCTGGGGCGGGATCGAGCGGTGGAACCCCGTATCGAAGACGGCGACCATCGGGGTGTCAGATCCCAGCATGGCGCGCGCACCCTTGATCCCGGCTACGCACCCGGGATTGTGAAGCGGAGCCAATTCAACCAGGCGATCAATCGCGGCGAAGACTTCGTCGTCGATTCTGACCGACGTTCGATACTGCTCGCCGCCGTGCACCACGCGGTGCCCGACCGCCTCGATATGAAAGGTCTGCCCCTCCTGCCGACTCGAGTCTTTCAACATGTCCAGCATGCACCGGACCGCCTCGGCATGGGTAGCGACCTCGCGTGTGGCCTGCGTAACCGGCTTTCCCTCGCAACGAAGCATCAGCCTCGCCGTAGGCCCGATTTCTTCGACTGATCCCTCATAACGGATGCTCGGTTGCCGACTGTCTGCCGCGTCAGCAGAGTCGTCGAACTCGACGACCTTGAACTTCAGGGAGGAGCTTCCGCTATTCATCGCCAGCACATTCATAGTAACTACTCAGGTGTTCAGGCTGAAGACTGAAGGCTATACATTATCTCGCAAGGCACGATTCAAGCAGAGACGAATCCTTCACTAGCAGGCTGAAGACTAAAAGCCTTCAGTCTATCTACCTGAGTCATTACCATTCATCGTCGTCTCAACAGCTTGATCGATTCCATCACCACGAAGGGAAGAAGGCCCGTGGCTCCCATCAATACCCAATCTTCGATCGGTAACGGGGCAACCTTGAAGATCGGCGCGACTACTGGAATCGTGAGCACCGCCACCTGCACAACAAGCGAGAGGAGGAAGGCCCACACCAGCGCGCGATTCGTCCCGACGCCCAACTGGAAGAGCGACAGCCGTTCGCTCCGGCAGTTGAAGACATGCACCAGTTGCGCCACGACCATCACAGTGAAGGCCACCGTTCTGGCCTGATCGAGCTCTTGATGCAGACCATAGAGGCTGTAGCTGAACGCTCCTAACGCAATCAACCCCAGCATCAACCCCTCTCCGCCGATAGCCAGCAATCGTCCGCCGTCCAGCAGCCGAGCCTCCGGCCGGCGAGGGGGACGCTTCATCAGATCAGGCGCCTTGGGATCGACCGCCAGCGCCAAGGCCGGGATGCCGTCTGTGACGAGATTCATCCAGAGAATCTGAATCGGCAGGAGCGGCAGGGGCAAGCCCAGCAGCGTCGCAAACAGCATGACCAGCACTTCGCTCAGGTTGCACGACAGGAGGAAATGGACGGTCTTCCGGATGTTGTCGAAGACCCCCCGGCCTTCTTCCACCGCCGCCGCGATCGAGGCAAAGTTGTCGTCCGTTACCACCATGTCGGCGGCTTCCTTGGTCACATCGGTACCGCTGATCCCCATCGCGATGCCGATATCCGCTGCCTTGATCGCAGGCGCGTCGTTCACGCCGTCTCCCGTCATCGCCACGATCGCGCCTTGGCGTTTCCAGGCCTGGATGATACGCAGTTTGTGTTCCGCCGAGACGCGGGCGTAGACCGCGATGTGCTCCACACGCTGGGCCAGTTGTTCCTCGGTGAGATTGTTCATCTCGTGGCCGGAGAGCGCCGAGCCGTCACCGTCATGCAGACCTAAGTCCCTGGCAATGGCAATCGCCGTCTCTTTGTGATCCCCGGTAATCATCACGGTTTTGATGCCGGCTTCCCGGCATAGACGAACGGCCTCCGCGGCTTCTGGCCGCAACGGATCCCTCATGGCGAACAGGCCGAGGAACACCAGATCCTTCTCTACCGCATCGGTCGATAGATTCATGCCATGGGTGTCGAGGCGCCGATGCGCCACCGCAAGCACGCGAAGAGTCTGCTGTGCCAGAGACGCGTTGGTGTCGAGCATGATCTGCTGTTGTTGATCGCTCAGAGGCTCGATGAGACCGTCGAGGGTCAGACGATGCGTGCAGCGGGGAAGCAAGACATCCGGCGCCCCCTTCACATAGGCCATGGTTCCGTCTGCCGTGCGACGGATGACGGTCATCATTTTCCGTTCGGCATCGAAGGGAATTTCTGCTTCGAACGGCGCGGTGTCCTCCAAGGCTTCCTTCCTCAAGGCGACCTTCGCTGCAGCGACGAGCAGGGCGCCTTCCGTCGGATCGCCGATCACCTGCCACGTTCCATTCTCCTCTCGTAACGTCGCACCGTTGCAAAGGACGGCGGCCGTCAGCAGTTCGCGCAGGCCAGACGGTAGGCGTGAGGGGTCAGGGGTTACGCGTGAGGGGTGAGGCGTAAGGGGTGAGGGGGCAAGATAAGTCGCTTCACGCCTCACGCCTAACGCTTCACGGATTTCGCCCACCGGCTGATACCCCTCTCCCGTCACGTCGAATGCCGCGGCGTCGACGAACAATTTCGTGACCGTCATTTCGTTCTTCGTTAACGTACCGGTTTTGTCTGTGCAGATGACCGTTGCCGATCCGAGCGTTTCAACCGCAGGCAGTTTGCGGATGAGCGCATGCCGCTTCACCATGCGGGTGACCCCCAGCGCCAATGTAATCGTCACCACGGTGGGGAGGCCTTCCGGCACGGCCGCCACAGCCAGACTCACCGAGGTCATAAACATCGCCACCAACGGCTCGCCGCGCAGATAGCCCAAGGCGAACACGACGGCGACAACGGCCAGCGCCAGCCACAATAGGGTATAGCCGAATTGTTCGAGCCGGCGTTGCAGCGGGGTTTCTGCCCGTTCAGCCTCCGACTCCTTCTGAATCATCGAGGCTATCCGCCCAGCTCCGTTCGGAGCGCCGTCGCGACGACCAGCGCGCGGGCCTTGCCTGAGACCGCAATGGTGCCCATGAATGCCATGTTGGTCTGGTCGGCCAAGGACACGTCGGACCTGTCGAGGGCGGTTGCCATTTTCTGAACCGGAGT
>JANYEF010000059.1 GCA_025363325.1 Nitrospira sp.
TCTCCGGTGGTGGCGATGTTGGTCGACATGGGGGTGGATAGTTTCGAGATGCTTAAGGGTGGCAGCGAGGGGGAGATGGTTGGACCTTCCGCGAATTGACCCTGTGCAGTTGGCTAGTGCGACGCTCTCGGCGGAGGCTGCGTTATCGGCGGTTCGCAATGACCCGCTGAAGTGGTTCCGTTGTTCGAGTGTGGCGCAGCGGCGCTTCATCGGCGCGTTGGACGTGTTCGATGAGGTGTACATGCGTGCGGGCCAGCAGAGTGGCAAGACGGTCATCGGCGCGCGGTGTGCGGTGGCGTTGATGCGCGGGTGTGAGGAGTTGGACGGGGAGAAGTTGCCGCATCTGGGCGTGCCGAATGTGGGTGTGTTGTTGGTACAGAGCTACAAGCAGGCGGAGCAGGGCGCGATAGCTGCGTTACTCGATAGCATCGGGGACTGGCCGCACCACATCGTGAAGGTCCAGAACACGATACAGGCGGTGTATGTGAGGCCGGAGCGCAGCAGGAGTGAGGATCACAACAAGTGGTCGAAGTGCATCATCATGGTGAGTCAGGGCGAGTTCCCCAGCGGCATGCGGCTGGATTGGGTGTGGGCGGACGAGCCGCCGAAGGAGCATTACTGGACGGAGTTAAGGAGTCGTGGCAAGGCGAACCGCAAGTTCATCAAGTTCATCACGGCGACGCCGTTGGACAGGCGCGAGTGGGGGCCGCTGAAGGAGTGGTATCGGGGGTGCGAGTGGCCGGATGGGAACAACGGTCGCGTCGAGATACGCATGAGTGTGTACGACAACACGGCGTTATCGGCGGAGCACTTGAAGCGGTTGGAGCGTGAATGGAAGGACGACGACTTACGCGACGCGAAGTTGATGGGCGAGTATGTGCATGCGTTCGGCAAGTGTCCGTTCGATTCCGCTGGCCTCGTTCGGTGGGGGTCCAGGTGCGAGAAGGGGATGCCGTTAGAGAGCGACCCGCGCGTGACGTGGTGGGCGGACAAGTGTCACTGTGTGCAGAGGAAGATGATGTTGGTGGCGGACCCTTCGGCGGGCATCTTCGATGCGAAGAACGAGCATGACCCGGCGGGGTTGATCGTGGGCTGCCGCATCTGCCGTCAGGTGGTGGCGCGTTACAACGGCTATCTGCAGGCGCATGAGTTGGGAAGGATGGCGCGGGGGCTGGCGGATAACTTTGGGCGTGCGTTGGTGGTGCATGAGCGCAACTCGGGCTATGGCGAGAGCTTCCTGCTGGGGCTGGGCAACTACGGCAACGTGTATATCGAGCATCATGGCGACCGGATGAAGGCGATGACGGAGCGTATCGGCTGGGCGACCACGGCGACGAGTCGTGGTGTCATCGTGGGCGCGGTGCAGAAGGCGATACGCGAGGACACGGTGAAGGTGTATTCGCGCGAGTGTGTGGACTCGCTTGCGGATGTCATCATCGGCGCGGACGGAAAGATACAGGCGGCTGCCGGGTGCCACGATGAGGACATGATCATCGTCGGGCTGTTCGCGCACCTGTGCGAGACGTTGCCGGTGTACGTGCAGGAGAACGTGGACATGGGCAAGTTGGTACGTGAGAGATATGGCATCGTGGGGAGTGTGGCGGACGGCGATGATTTCGCGGTGGACTGGTAGTGCTTGCAAGGCGTGGGCGAACGTGTAGATTCTTGAGCGGGTCGGTGGGACTCAGTGGAGGGCATCACATGAAGCGTTTTCTGTGGGCGCTGCTCGCGCTCGCCTCTGTCGTCACGGTCACTTCTCCTGCTCACGCGGTCTCCCTTGCGACTCTGAATGTCGGCTGGGGTGTCACGTCGAGTTCGTTCATCTCGCCCTCGAGCGGCCTTGCGGTCCCGCTCAAGTTCGACAAGCGACTCATCTCGGCTGCCGTCCTTGACACGACCGCCTCGTTCATCATCCCGCAGGGTCCGTTGGGCATCGCTCCGCCTCCGGCGAGTGCGGTCGCTGCGGACACGCTCAACATCGGCTTCCTGCGGTTCCTCACCGATTCCTCGGCGGCGGTGACCAACACGCTATCGAGCATCACGTACGTCATCGATGGCAGCAATGACGGTTTCACATGGTCTGTTGCTCAGGCGAGCACGGTTCGCACGCCGGTATCGGGTGA
>JANYEF010000066.1 GCA_025363325.1 Nitrospira sp.
GGCGTCCTGTCAAGCCGATCCCGGCTCATCCGTGGCGCAAACGGCTGCAGCCGACAGGAGACACACACGCGGCGGCGGCCATCACATAAACCGGACATTTCTACTATGGGAGGAAGCGGACATTTCTACTGTGGCTTGACACATTGTGGAAAGCAGGTGTCCGATTAGGTTAGCATGAAGCATTGGTGAGCAGTTCGTCGACCTGCACTGTATCTCACGATGTACGAGGTTGGACAATGTTGAAACAGACTATGCCGGCGACAGTTAGTACGTCGTGACGCTGGATCGTCGCAGAGATGACATCGCTGGTCGGGAGGCGCGGTCTTCTTCAGGTCATACGGCGGTGTACGTTCAATACTAGAAACGTTGCGAAAACAAATTTCCATTCCAACACAGTTCCTCAATAGCCTTGAACCTCCCGGCTTAATCCAGCACTTTTTGCACTGTCCCCCCGAGGGCTTTGAGGCTGTTGTCTCAGCTATGGGGCAACCCGGCTTTCGCGTGAAGTTTGACTTGCTGACCACTGTGGATGCAGGGACGCTCCGATTCGTCAATACATTGCCCGGGGCGGGTTTGGTGCGACAAATTTTGACTTGGCGTACTCTCTTTTGGGGAACGACAGTCACGGAATATTTGCCAGTACCGTCTCAAATCGACGGCCCCGCATCGGTGGAATCCATGCTGACTATCTGGCGACGTTCCTCTAGGTTGTGTGTTTTGAAAGATATTCCGAACCAGTCACCGCTACTCACCGAAGCTGAGCGCATCGCTGCCGCGGAATTGATAGACGCCTGCAAGAAGAAGGGCTTCATTCTGATCGCCGGTCAGGCATTGGCCTATATACCGATCGACTTCGAAAGTGTGGATGAGTATCTTTCCCGGCTTTCATCGTCGCGGCGCAAGAACATTCGACGCAAAATGCGGGCGCGCGCAGATATACAGATAGAGATGATGAATACTGGCTGTGAACGCCTGAATAACGCAGAGTTTCTCAACGAACTATACGAGTTATATCTCAACGTCTACGAGCAAAGCGAAATTCACTTTGACAAACTGAGCGCTGAATTCTTTTCCGCCGTTTTTAAGGATAACTCGTTGGATGGTCACCTCTTTCTCTATTATTCGGCAGAACAATTAATCGGTTTCAATTTGTGCTTTATTCACAATGGCATGCTGATCGACAAGTACATCGGTTTTCGTTATCCCGCGGCACGTGAACACAACCTGTATTTCATCAGCTGGATGGAGAACCTTGCGTTTGCGTTGTCGCGAAAACTGAGACACTATGTTGCCGGATGGACAGACCCCGAAATCAAAGCATATCTAGGGGCGAAATTCACGTTTACCCAACATGCTGTGTATGTTCGCAACCCCTTGCTTCGGCGCATTTTGTCTAAATTATCGAGGCACTTCGAGCACGACAAAGCGTGGTTCGAGGAGCATCTGCAGTGAATCAACCCATTGTTCTCGATATCGATGGCTCACTACGCGGGCTGGAAGACACACACACAATCGAACTTTCTGATTGGCAGGAAGCGATTCGTTTTGGGTGCTCGTGGCCAACCTGGAAACGATTCCGCAGTCTTCTCAACGAGCGACTGCCGGATCGTTACGGACCTGTCTGCATGGGCAGTGGCGACTTTCACCACATCAGTCATCTCCTACTTGACCGCATTTGTCACAGTGAGCCGTTCGATGTGGTTGTGCTTGATAACCACCCGGACAATATGCGCTTTCCTTTTGGCATTCATTGCGGATCCTGGGTTGTCCATGCAGCCAGATTGCCGCACATTCGTTGCATCCATATCCTTGGTATCACCTCTGCTGACGTGAGTTGGCGGCATGCGTGGGAAAATCACTTGTTGCCCATTGTTCAGGGAAAGATTCGTTACTGGACAACCGGCGTGAACGTGCAGTGGGTCAATCCTTTTGGACTCGCCAACAGGATTGCATCTTTTGAAAATGTCCAGGTGCTCATCGATCAATTTATTGCTGAACTCGAGAAAAATATTCCTGGTGCCGTCTATCTTTCAATCGACAAAGATGTGTTTTCCCCAAACGTTGTCCGAACCAATTGGGATCAAGGCTGCTTCGACCTGGAAAACGTTCGACAATTGATCGAGGCGTGTAAGGGGAAACTGATTGGCAGCGATATCACCGGAGAACTGTCCGTTCATCACTATAAAACATCATGGAAACGTTGGCTGAGTGCGCTGGATCAGCAACCGCCGATTCCTGCTGAGGCCCTCGTTAAATGGCAAGCTCAACAGACAGCAGTCAATCGCCAACTGCTCACCTGGCTCAACGACGTCGGAACGTAATTGCCGTCAGCGGCAGTGCCGGAACAAGATGGCAAGTATTCGCTCGAAACTCGCGTCATCCAACCACGGGCTGTTCGAGATCGTCATGGAGCATGCGGCGAACCTTTTGGCATTTGGCACCGACTGTTCCCCACCCCAAGGACGCAGATACTCATAGTCGGGCAAGGCATAAGCGAACATGCGTGACACGCCGAGACCGGCTCCCCATAACTCATCAAGCACCTGATCGCACACTTTCTCATTGGGTAGCTGGGCTATAAAAATAGGCCACGTTCCTGATCCTCCTGGAGGATCAGTCAGTACCTTGACCCCGGGAATTCTTGTGAGTTCAGGAAGACGTCTGGCGGCCTGCCTCGCAAGGTCACGCTGAAAGTCGGCCAGGCGCAAGAGAGCCCGACTACCAACCGCCTGTCGCCATGCGCAGACCCGATGCAAAGGAATGCTTGAAGAGAAATAATCCCCGGTTGCCGCAATCGAGTCACAACGACGAAGGGCTCGCCGCAACGAATTTCCATAAATGTACCGTAGAGCGAGTGGACGATAGGCGGCTGCATAACCTGCCAATTGCAGACAACGTAACGCCTCCCATCCAGGGCGAGCGGGAATAATCTGCAGACTGGTTCGCCCCAGCTCCGCTCGCAATTCAGCATCTGCGGCGATCCACAAACCGCCTTCAAAGATACTCAGACCTTTGCCGACTGCGAGACTAAAAAATCCCGCATCGCCACGCAATCCGACGCTTTCCCCCTGATAGCGGGCACCCAACGCCTGCGCGGCATCTTCAATTACGTAAGCACCGCATTGTCGCGCCAGAGCGATAATGGGATTTAAATCGGCTACCCGGCCACCGAGATGGGTGGGAACAATGGCCAGCGTATCGCGGTCGCACAACTTCGCCAATGCTTCGGGGTCGAGTTCAAAGCTATCCGGGCTGGTGTCGCAAACTCGTAATTGCAACCGACTCTTGACGATCGCAAATATCACCAGCGGACAGGTATAGGCGGGAATGACAACGTTTTTTCGTGTGGACAGTCGGCTTAGAGTCTCAAGAATGACAATCAGACTCGCAGTTCCTGAGCACTCAACCCCAACCGTGGAAACACCGAGAAATTCGGCAATTTTTTGGGGGAAATTGTCAGACCAGGAAGGAAATAGATCCTTAAGATATAAAGGCAAGCCCGCTGTTGGTGGTATTTCAACGGCCGAGTCAGAGGTGAACATGAGATTTGGTTTCACTTTGTGCCAAGCAGACGACGCCGGCCACAACCAAAATTGCTCCGAACATCTGAGAACTACTGAGGACCTCTCCAAAGAGTGGCACAGAAATAACTATAACACCAACCACTTCAAGATGTGAGGCTGCAAAGGCAGGCCCGACAGGGACATGTCGAAGCAAAGTCATCCAGGTAATAAAGGCTCCAAGATAGCCGATGATGGCTCCGTAAACCCAGGGCGTTTGGAATACGCGAATTAACCATTCGACTTCGATCAGGAACGGCTCCCCCTGGAGTGCTGCCATCTTGAAACAAATTTGAGAAAATGTATCAAATACGATCAGCGCAAAAAACCCAATGAGATAGAACTTCGCACGCGACATTTTACCCGAATCCCACGATCGCAACGCCTACCACGATCAATAACATGCCGGCTATGCGAAGTCGGTTAAAACGCTCATGAAACATGATCCGGCCTCCCAGCATGACGACGACAATGCTGGTCATGCCAAGGAGCACACCCTGGGCAAGGGGAACAAGCGACAAGAACGCCAACCAGGCAACAAATTCGCCAATGAAACAAAATACTCCCAACCACAACCAAGGACGGGCCAGCATATGACGCCAGTGAGCTAGGAAAGTTGCGTCAGTTTCGGGTTCGATCGCGGCAAGTTTGAATGCGAAATGCCCCCCAGAATCAAGCACAAGGTTGAGCACCCAAACGGTTAATACCTGAAAAGAGGTCATGAGCATCCAAATGCACTGAGATGTCAGACTTCGACTGGTGGCGTCGCTGTCTGCGGAGTGCTGTGTTTTCAAACTTTCAGACACGCAACTTAATATAACCAGTCAATAAAATCTATTAAATGAAATCGACGCGGAGCTCCGATATGCAGCGCTTCGTCGCCAGAGTGGCCCAGGGCATCTCTGGGGCCACCCTTGATGAAGATCTCGCACACCACGTCATTGAGCAGGGCGATTTCATGGATGGTAAGAATCGGTCAAGCTGATTGGGTGACGCTCTGCAAGGCGAAGCCCACGGTGCGGCCGTTGAAGACTGACTTCGTCATCCTGCATGCGCTGGGAGCAGGCGCCCTACAGAGACTTTGTGGCTGGCGGTCAATAAGGCCGAGATGGAAAGTAGTCAAGTAGGTGGTATATGAGTAGGATGGTTCCCCGAGGGCGCGTATGTGGGGTGAGATGACCGTGCGAGACGGAGACTGCGTGGAGCAGTTCCATCAGCAGGTGATCTATACCCATATGAAACAGGTCGGATCTGGAGTGGGGATTTCAACTACCGGCTTTGTTCAGGAATAGCGAACAGCGTTCGATCTGAGTTCAGCATTGACCTTTATATGGCCGTTGTGATTTTCTCCTACATGGTGTTCATCCCCTTAAGGTTCTACACGTCAGGACCAGCTAACGAGTGCCATCGATGAGGCGGTACCGGATGGCATCGTGCTGATCTATTGGGCAGGAATTCTTACGATACAAGTCTTGTTATTCGCACCGAGTCTAGCCGATGCGGAGGAGGTCTATGGTCCTCCGAACGCGCAGCAATCTATCCCATCGACTCAGGACAAGGAGGATGGGGCAGATGTTTCGCCGAAGGAACTTATTGATTTGGACCATCCGGTGGAACACGTGCTGCTGTCTCTGCCGCCTAAATCAGACTATACGATTATTCCGCTTCCGGCATTCGCCAACAATCAAAATGAAGGGTACTGGCTTGGTGGAATCATGCCAATACTCAAGGCTGATTCCAAAGGCGAGGTCAAGGAAATATTGATGCCGCAGTATTTGTATAATTCAAAGGTCGGGCATTATGGATCACTGAATTACTTCGCGTATCCCTCCGATACAGAGCAGTACCATGCGTTGGCCTGGTTCGGTCAAAAACTCGATCAGGGTATTGACTTGGGGTATAAGAACATTGACGCAGGAGGATACATTTTCGCTGCGGATTTCACTGCATTTAAAGACCCTTTCG
>JANYEF010000068.1 GCA_025363325.1 Nitrospira sp.
GGCGTCCTGTCAAGCCGATCCCGGCTCATCCGTGGCGCAAACGGCTGCAGCCGACAGGAGACACACACGCGGCGGCGGCCATCACATAAACCGGACATTTCTACTATGGGAGGAAGCGGACATTTCTACTGTGGCTTGACAAACAAGCGGCTTTGCCTTGTTCCCACCTCGCTGCTGGGGTATTCTCCGCCCTGAACCCGTGAAACGTGAAGCGGAAGACATCGGATGATTGCAGTGAATCTGCCGATCTGACGAATTTCGAACACTCAACAGATCGACAGGTTGGCAGATCAACAGATTCCGAGGAAACAGCTCGTCAGATCAACAAATTCTGGAATTAATTCACGAGAGACGAACGACGAGATACGAATCTTTATGACTGACTACGGTGTCCTTGCAAATCTGCTCGTGATCTTCACGGTGTCGATCGCCGTAGTCTTCGTATTCCATCAGTTCCGGCTTCCCTCGATCGCAGGGTTCTTGGTCGCCGGCGCACTCATTGGCCCCTACGGGTTGAACCTCGTCTCGGACATCAGCACGGTCCAAGTGCTGGCGGAGATCGGGATCGTCCTGCTTCTCTTCACCATCGGCATCGAATTCTCGTTGGTGCAATTGGCCTCCATGCGCCGCCTCATGTTTCTGGCCGCGCCGATCCAGGTTGGCGGCGTACTGTTGATCGCATGGCTCGGGGCGATGCTCGTCGGACTGTCTTGGCAGCAGGGGCTGTTCTGGGGATTCCTCTTTTCCCTGAGCAGCACGGCGATCGTGTTGAAGACCTTGGCCGAACGGGGGGACAGTGACTCGATCCATGGCCGAACTACGATCGGAATTCTCGTCTTTCAAGATTTGGCCGTCGTACCCATGATGTTGCTGACGCCGATTCTTGCGGGCCAATCGGATGGAGGCGGGCTGGCGATTCTGCTCAGCTTGGGGAAGTCGGTTCTTGTCGTCGTGCTCGTCATTGCAGCCGCCTGGTATCTGGTCCCCAAGGTGTTGGGACATATCGTCCGCAGCCGCAGCCGCGAGCTGTTCTTGCTGACGATCATCGTCTCATGTCTCGGCATCGCGTGGCTCACCTCGCTCGGCGGTATCTCGTTGGCGTTGGGCGCGTTCATCGCCGGGTTGGTCATTTCGGAATCGGAGTACAGCCATCAGGCCATGGCTGAAGTGCTGCCGTTCCGCGACAGTTTCAACAGTCTCTTTTTCGTGTCGATCGGCATCCTCATGGACTGGCGGGTGTTATTCGCGCATCCGCTGCCGGTGGCCGGACTACTTGTGACGATCCTGCTGGTGAAGTTTTTCGCCGGGGCTGGAGCAGTCTTGTTGGCGGAGGTCCCTCCACGTTCGGCGATTATGGTGGGCATTGCCCTGGCCCAGGTCGGAGAGTTCAGTTTCTTGCTGGCGCAGCAAGGGCAGGAGAGCGGTTTCTTGCGGGGTGATCCGTATCAGGTCTTTCTCGCGGTCTCGGTGCTCTCCATGATTGTGACGCCCTTTCTCATGCAGTGGTCGCCGCACCTGGCCCGCCGCGCGGAAGCGTGGCAGCGGCTTCGTCATTGGCTGCCCAGTCGCACCACCGCCCACGTCCTGCAGGCCGAGGGAAAGCAGGTTCGGATGAAGGACCACGTCATTATTGTGGGGTATGGGCTGAACGGGAGGAATCTCGCCCGTGTCCTTGGCGACACGGAGATCCCGCATCTCGCCTTGGATCTCGACGGCGATATCGTCAGCCGCGAAGCGAAACACGGGGCGCCCGTCTACTACGGCGATGCCACGAATCCGAATGTGCTGCGGCATATGAGGATTGAGGACGCGAAGGTGTTGGTGGTCGCCATTTCTGATCCGTTTATCACCCGGCGGGCCGTGCAGGTCGCCAAGGGGCTCAACCCCAAGGTGCACGTCGTGGTGCGGACCCGCTATTTGCGCGAATTGGAGGAGCTGCACCAACTCGGCGCGGATGATGTGGTGCCGGAGGAATTCGAAACCTCCATCGAGATCTTTGCCTTGGTGCTCCGCACCTACAAAATGCCGCAAGAGTTTGTCACGCAAAAGGCTGAACAAGTTCGCCGTGAGGGGTATGCCTTGCTTCGTCGCAGCGAATTGCCGGAACTCGCGCATCATCCTCACGGCGTGACCGTGACCGATGCGGAGGTCGAATCCTGCCGTATCGACGACGATTCGCCTGCGCGGGGGAAGACGCTAGCCGAGCTGTCGATCCGTGCCCACAGCGGTGCCTCGGTGATCGCCTGGACTCGCAGCGGGGCGACGCAGTCCAATCCCTCCGAGAAAACCCGACTTCAGGCCGGAGATATCGTGGTGCTGCTCGGGTCTCGGGCAGAAATCCGGCGGGCGCTCGGCCTACTGTTGGCGTCGATTGGGGAGTAAGCTTCCGGTCGGAGCGTGGCGAGGCTGGCGCGTCAACTCTTCCAGCGAAGCGTAACTCGTTCTTTGAGCGGATGGTCGAGGGGCTGTCCGTTTTGTACCGAGGCGAGGTGCGCGGCTTTTAACTTGTAGTACCACTTGGCCGGCGTATCGGCGTCGTCGATGAGCATCAGGGCCGGTTTGTAGCGCAATCCCATCGCCTGGCGTTCCATCGCCTCTCGATCCTGCGTCATGAAAATATTGGCGAAATAACGAAAGACGGTCTTGGAAAATGGAACCCATCCGAGGCAGTTCCACGCGGCGGCAAAGTCGATGCGGCATTGCTGTTCACTGATCGGCGTGACCGTGGCGCGGCTAGACACGAAGAGCGATCCGCACTGGAC